>JACQBB010000197.1 GCA_016194625.1 Elusimicrobiota bacterium
GGGCGGCCTGGAGGTGTGCCGCAAGCTGCGCTCCCTGCCCGCGCTCAGCCGCGTCCCCGTCATCCTGTTCACCGGCCACAAGCGCGAGAAGGTGCTCGGCCTGCAGAGCGGCGCCGACTACTTCGTCACCAAGGAGGAGCGCCCGCACGAGCTGCTGGCGACCCTCGACGCGGTGTTCCGCCGCAAGCAGATGGAGGAAGGGACGCTCCAGAAGGGCGCGCTCGTCCTGAAGACCCAGGAGCGCAAGGTGTACTGGAAGGACGCGCCCCCCTTCGCGCTCTCGCCCAAGATGTTCACTTTGTTCCACGTGCTGGTCGAGCGCGGCCCCCAGCCCGTCAGCCGCGCCGACCTGTTCCGCCTGGTGGAGGGCGGCGAGGACCCGGGCTTAAGCCGGGCTTTGGACGTGATGCTCAATCGCCTGCGCAAGACCCTCCCCCCGGAGCTCGGCGCCCGCCTGGTGAACGTCAAGAACTTCGGCTATGTTTTCCTCGATGATTCCCCGGCCTCCCCGGCCGCCTGAACAACCCTGTTACGGCGTGTAACATCGTTGTGAATTGACCAAACGTTAACCAGCTGTTAACCTGACCCCAGCTCTTTACCAGGTCGCCGCACGACAATGGCACACCCGGGGAAACCCGGGGCCGCAAAGCCTCCGGGGCTAACGGGACGACGAGGTCCCCACGCCGGCCGGGCCGCCGAAGCGAATGATCCGCGCGTGCCGGAGGTGCGGGTCTTTTTTATTCGGCGGCCGGGTACACGGCGGGGGGACGCGGGATGAGCGAGCGGAGCTGGACGCGCGGAGCGGCGGCGGCGGTGTGCCTCGCGCTGTGCGCGTCCGCGGCGGAGGCCGGCGAATACGACCGCCTGGCCGCCCCCCTGGCCAAGACCGCCCGCGCCCACGGCCGCATCCGCCTGGCGGTCCTCCCCTTCGCGGAGGTCGGCGGCAAGGGCTCCACCACCGGCCGCATCATCTCCGAGCGCCTGATCGGGCCGCTCGCCGCCGCCGAGGGCCTGGAGGTCGTCGAGCGCACCTTGCTGGACGGCGTGATGAAGGAGCAGCGCCTGCAGGTCTCCGGGATCGTGGACCAGCGTTCCTTGAAGGAGCTCGGCCGCGTGCTGGGCGTGGACGCGATCGTCACCGGCACCGCGATCGCGCTGAAGGACGACCGCGTCGAGGTCGTCGCCCGCATCATCGACGCGGAGACCGCGCGCGTGCTGGGCGTCGCCGAGACCCGCGTCGAGCGCGACTGGAACGAGTCCATGTTCGACGACTCCTCGTGGGCCGGCCTGCCGGCCCTGCCCTCCTTCGACCTGGCGCAGGACGCCTCGGCGGCGATGTGGGACTGCGGCACCGCCAGCGAGACGGTGGACACGCTCGAGCGCTCGATCGTGGACGTGAAGGCGCGCTACTGGGCCGCCCGCCTGCGCGAGGGCATCGCGCCGCGCTCCTTGAAGCGCAACCCCGGGTCCGAGATCGGCAACCCGGAGATCAAGGCCGAATTCTACGCCCGGCTGCGCGCCTACGCGCGCGAGGCCGGTCCGGCGCCGACGCCGGACGAGACGGCGAAGATGAACAAGACGATGGACAGGATCTCGCGGATGGCCGGAGTCTGCCGCGGGGAGGGATCATGAACGCGAAAACGATGGTGCTCGCCGGAGCGGCGGCGCTGGCCGCGTGCTCGGGCGTGCACAGCCGGGTGAAGGACGGCAAGGTCGAGTCGGTGATCGACCAGAAGGCGGTGCGCGGCGGGAACATCGAGGCCATCGGCATCGGCGCCTCGGACCCGTCCCTGCCGACCGACACCCAGCGCAAGGCGCTGGCGCGCGACGCGGCGATCGTGAAGGCGCAATACGAGCTGCTCTCCATGGTGAAGGGCGTCACCCTCACGGGCGGCGTCACCGTGGACCGCGCGCTCGAGAAGGACTCGACGCTCGAGGCGCGCGTGATGGACGCCATCCGCGGCGCCGAGATCGTGAAGAGCGAGTTCACCGCCGACAACGGCTGCGTGGTGACCCTGCGCCTGCCGAAGAGCCGCCTCGAGCGGATGATGGGCGTGAGGTTCGAGTGAGGCTGGCGCTCGCGCTCGCGGCGGCCGTCCTCGCCGCGTGCGCGCACGCGCCCCGCGGCCCCGCGCTCGCGCGCGTCGAGGCCGAGGGCTGGGCGCCGCTCGCGGCCGACGGCGAGCCGGGGGCCCGCAGACGGGCGCTCGCCGACGCCCAACGCGCGGCCGTCGAGAAGGCCGTCGGCGTGAGGCTCAGCGCGCGCACGCGCGTGGACGGCGCGGTGGCCGTCGAGCAGCGCGTCGAGGCGCGCGCGGCCGGGAGCGTGCGCTCCTACGAGGTCCTGTCGGAGTCGGACGCGGACGGCTTCCACCGCACGCGCATCCGCGCGCTGGTCGAGGTCGGCGTCGCGCCGCGCGGCGACGACGCGGCTCTTCCCCCGCCCGGCGACCCGCGGGTGGCCGTGCGCCTGAGCGGCCCCGACGCCGTCAGCGCGACCGCCGGCGTGCGCCGCGCCCTGCTCGCCCGCGGCTGGACCGTGGTCGACGGCGAGAAGGCGGACTGGCTGGTCGTCGGCGAGGCCGCGTCCCGCGAGCTGGGCGGGATCGGCCCGTTCAGCTCCTGGCGCGCGCGCGCCAGCCTGACCCTGCGCCGCCCGTCCGACGGCCGCGTGCTGGCGCAGAGCAGCCGCGAGGCCTCCGCCGCCGATCCCGCGCCGTCGGCCGCCGGCGCCCGCGCCGCCGAGCTCGCCGGCGAGCTCGCCGCCGAAGCCCTCAAGGGTCAGGCCTTCGGATCTTTCGAAAACGCCGCCCGCTGACCGCTACGCGACGGTCAGGGTCAGACGCGAGGCGCCGCTCCCGAGGACGGCCTCCAGACGGTCGCCGGGCGCGACGGGCCCGACGCCGGGCGGCGTGCCGGTGAAGACGATGTCGCCGGGACGCGGGCCGAAGTTCGCGTCCAGGTAGGCGAAGACCTTCTCCACGGAGAACAGCATGTCGGCCGTCGTCCCGCTCTGCCGGACCTGGCCGTTCACGCGCAGTTCGAGCGAGGCGGGCAGGCGCGCGGGGACGAACGGGCCCAGCGCGGCGAAGCCGGGGCGGCCCTTGGCGAGCGTCCACGGCAGGCCCTTCTTCTTCAGTTCCTCCTGGATGTCGCGCGCGGTGAAGTCGATCCCGACGGCCATCTTGAGCGAGCCGTCGGCGGCGCGCGCGACGACCAGCTCGACCTCGTGGTCGACGCGCTTCGCGTCCGCCGGCAAGCGCAGCGTCCCGCCCGACAGGACGACCGCGGAGGCGGGCTTCAGGAAGACCACCGGAGCCGCGGGAACCGCGTTGCCGAGCTCCCGGGCGTGCTCGGCGTAGTTGCGGCCGACGCACCAGATCGTGCCGAGCGGCAGGTCGAGACCGGGGAGTTCCATGGCGACAGCTTACCGAATATCCCCCCTGGCACGCCTGTTGCGCGCCTGAAGGGCATGATATCCCGCGCGCCCCTCCTCCTCGTCCTCGCGTTCGCCGCCGCTTGCGCGACCCCCGTCGCCCGCTACCCGGTGGGGCCCGACGTGCCCGAGGAATCCTTCGCGGACGCGCGGCGAGAGCTCGTCTCCTCGCTGAAGCACGGCATCCTGGAGACCTTCGGATTCAGCTACGCGACCTTGCAGTGGCAGGGGAAGTTCCGGGTCCGCGACGAGGGGTTCGATTTCGACTACATGAAGTACGCGGGCCTGCTCGACAGCGTCGGACACGCGGTCACGACGAACTGCGACTTCGCCACCCTCGACGAGCCGGCCGTCGTCGAGTTCGACCTCAAGGCGGGCATGTCGCGGCTGTTCAAGTTCGCGGTGCCCCTGGGCGCCAACTGCGACCGTCTGGCGATGTACTACCCCGACCGCGCCACCGCCGACGCGTTCGCCCGCACGCTGTTCGTGATGCGCCGGCTCTCGGAGGAGGGCCGCACCGGCGCGTCCGGCGGCATCTCGAAGGAGGACCTGTCGACCATCGTCCAGGCGGCGGTCGCCGGCGCGCAGGCGCCCAAGCCGGCCGCGGCCGCGCCGGTCTCCGACGTGGACAAGCCGACCGCGCGCCGCCCGGAGCGGGCGCAGGACTACGCGGTGGTCGTCGGCATCGAGAAGTACTCGGACCTGCCGGAGGCGCGCTTCGCCGAGCGCGACGCCGAGGCGGTGAAGGACAACCTGATCGCGCTGGGCTTCCCGAGCCGCAACGTGGTCCTGCTCTCCGGCGAGAAGGCCGGCTACAAGTCGCTCGAGAAGTTCGTCGAGACCTGGCTGCCGCGCAACGCCGACCCGAACGGCACCGTGTTCTTCTACTTCTCCGGCCACGGCGCGCCCGACGTGAGGACCGGCCAGGCCTACCTGGTGCCGTGGGACGGAGACGCGGGCTTCTTGGAGAACACCGGCTACCCGCTGAAGCGCCTGTACGAGAAGCTGGGCGCGCTGCCCGCCAAGCGCGTGCTGGTCGCGCTGGACGCCTGCTTCTCCGGCGCCGGCGGGCGCTCGGTGCTGGCCAAAGGCGCGCGCCCTCTCGTGACCAAGACCGACTCCGCGTCGCCGCCGCCCGCGAAGGTGACGGTGCTGGCCGCCGCGTCCGGCGAGCAGATCACCAGCGTCCTCGACGAGCAAGGCCACGGGACCTTCACCTACTACCTGCTCAAGGGCCTGCCGGACGCGGCGAGCGCCGCGGGCCTGCTCGAGTCCCTCAAGCCCAAGGTCGCCGACGCCGCCCGCCGCCAGAACCGCGACCAGACCCCCGTCCTCCTCGGCGCCGACACCCCCCTGTTTTAGTAGGGGTCATGACCCCTTATAATATTGTCCATGGTGTGTCAGAGCTGCGGGCAGAGGGAGGCGACGGTGCTCGTCCACACCGTCGTCCACAACCAGGTCAAGAAGGCGGCGGTGTGCGCCACCTGCGCGAGCGAGCTGCAGCCGGAGGGCTCGCTCGACGCGTTGATGGAGGCGCTCGCGCACCTGACCGCGCGGGCCCGGGCGCACCCGGGACGCTGCCCGGGCTGCCGGACCTCGTTCGCGGAGTTCAGGGAATCGGGCCGCTTCGGCTGTCCGCAGTGCTACGAGCACTTCGCCGCGCAGGTCCGCGACCTTCTGCCGCGCGTGCACGCGGGCGCCTACCAGCACCGCGGCAAGACGCCGGGGAGGCGCTAGGCGCATGCAGCTGCAGACGATGCTGCGCTTCCGCACCGGCTGGGCCGAGGCCGAAGGGCCCGAGCACGCGGTCGTGCTCTCGACGCGCGTGCGCCTGGCGCGCAACCTGCGCGCTCCGTTCCCGTCGCATCTGGGGCCGGCCGGCCTCAAGCGCGTGCTGGACGCGGCGTTCGCCGCGGCGCGCGCGGCGGGGCTCAAGGACGCCGCGTACTTCAAGCTGGCCGACCTCGACGAGACCGACCGCCACTTCCTGGTCGAGCGCCACCTGATCAGCCCCGGGCTCGCGCAGCACCCGGCGTCGCGCGGGGTCATCGTCGGCGAGCGCGAGACCTTGGCCGCGATGATCAACGAGGAGGACCACCTGCGCCTGGCCGCGCTGCTGCCGGGCCTGCGCCTGCGCGAGGCGCACGCCGCCGCCGACCGGCTCGACGACGGCCTGTCGGCCGGCCTGGACTTCGCGTTCCGCGACGACTTCGGCTACCTGACCGCCTGCCCGACCAACCTGGGCACGGGCATGCGCGCGTCGTGCCTGGTCCACCTGCCGGCGCTGGCGCTGACCGGCGCCGTCGGCCGCCTCGTCGACAGCCTCACCCGCAACGGGCTGGTCGCGCGCGGCCTGTACGGCGAGGGCACGCGCGTCGTCGGCGACTTCTTCCAAATCTCCAACGCGACCGGCTTCGGCCGCACCGAGGGCGAGATCCTGGCCGCGCTGGAGCGCTCGGTCGCCGCGATCGTGGCCCGGGAGAAGGAGGCGCGGACGGCGCTGTCGGCCGGCGCCGCGAGGCTCAAGCTGGAGGACGAGGTCCACCGCTCGCTCGGCCTGCTCGGGGCCGCGCGCCTGCTCCCGTTCGAGGAGGCCCAGCAGCACCTGTCGCGCCTGCGCCTGGGTCTGGCGCTGGGCTGGAAGCTCCCGGCCGACCTGGCGCTGGTCAACGAGCTGACTCTGACCACCCAGCCCGCCCACCTGGACCTGCTCGCGCAGAAGGTCCTCTCGCCGCTGGACCGCGACGCCCTGCGCGCCTCCCTGGTCCACCGCCGGCTCAAGGCCGGCTGACCTTCACCGGAGTGAAGCGCAGGCCGAGCATCGCCGCCGAAGTCTTGCCGGCCTGCTCCAGGGCCAGCGTCCGCGCGAACTCCTCGCGCGCCGCCGCCGGGTCCAGTCCGCGACCGGCGATCTCGTCGGCGAGGTTCAGGCGCAGGACGTTCACCTCCTCGCGGTCCGACCGGGCGCTCAGCGCCGCGTTCGCGGCGTCGTAGCGGACGCGGGGGTCGAAGCGCCCCACGGCCGCCGCCTGCGCCGCGTCCAGCGGGTAGTCGACGGTCTGCTCGATCACGCCCATGTCCTCGCCGCGGCCGTAGCCGCGGCCGTAGTGGACCTCGTCCGGGACGCCGTACTTCTGGACCAGACGCCGCGCGGCGAGCGCGGAGGTCTCGTGCCACCCCCCGATGACCGTCATCGCCAGCGAGCGCCGGGCGATCACGGCCTCGGCGGGCTCGGGAGGCAGCCCCGCCTTCACGCCCGAGACGCACGCCCCCGTCGACAGCGACAGCGCGAGCAACGCCGCATCGGCGATCCGCATAGGCACCTCCGGGTCCGGACGTCGCCTGCAGTGTAGCCCCGGGCCGTCAAATCCCCGTCAAGCGCCGGACAATTCCTCGTCGGAAAAAGGCCTTGCTCCGACGGAGAGCGCCTGTTACACTGTGGGCACGCGATGCTGACGCTCCTCCTGACGACGGTCCTCCTCTCCGCCGGGCATCGCGTCCCCGCCCCCCCGCGCGCGCCGTCGGCCGCGGCGGCCTTCGCGGAGCTCGGCTATCCCCGGGACCTGCCCAAGGAGCGTCTTCGGGGTCTCCTGCAGTCCTTCGCCGACGCCGGCTGGGACCGGCGCTTCCGGCGCCTGGGCGACGAGGACGACTTCGACCACGGCCACCTGCTGATCGACGCGCGCAGCGGACGGCCCCGCGCCATCCTGTACCACACGCAGGAGCTCGTCGCGGACGCTCCCGAGGGGCGCAACTGGCTCCAGTGGCTGGACGGACGGGGCATCGAGGACGCCCGCGCCTACGAGCGCGCGGCCTACCCGCGCTCCGGGGCTTGGGACTGGTTCGTCGCGCGCGACCTGCCGCGCCTGCGCGCCCGCGGCACCGTGCTGGACAAGATGCTCGACCCCGTCCGGCTCGGCTTCGAGCCGGGCGCCGGCCGGCAGTGGACCTTCACCCGGGTCGCCTGCGGCTCCGCCGCGGAGGACCCGTCCTCCAGCGTCCTGCGCGTCTCCCGCTCCGACGGCTCTCCCGTCTGCCTGGCCTTGGGCGCCCCGCTCTAGGCCCTTCCCCACCCCCCCTGAAATCGTCCCCCCGGGCGTTGACGACGGTCAACACCCCCCGCGGGCCGCGGTGCTAGAATGGGCCTATGATCGACTGCAAACATGAGAAGTTGAAAGCGTGGGTGGACGAAGTCGTCACGACGTGCGAGCCCGACCAGGTCTACTGGATGGACGGCTCCGAAGAGGAACGCGTCCGTCTCGAGAAGCGCGCGGTCGCGCGCGGCTTCCTGATCCCGCTCGACCCGGTGAAGCACCCCGGCTCCTTCTACGCCCGGTCCAAGACCAACGACGTGGCCCGGACCGAGCACCTGACCTACATCTGCACCCGCAACAAGGAAGACGCCGGCCCGACCAACAACTGGATGTCCCCCGAGGAGGGCTACAAGAAGGCGCGCGAGTTCTTCAAGGGCTCCATGAAGGGCCGCACGCTGTGGGTGATCCCCTTCTCGATGGGCCCGGTCGGCTCCCCGTTCTCCAAGATCGGCGTCGAGCTGACGGACTCCATCTACGTGGCGATGAACATGCGCATCATGGCCCGCGTCGGCCAGCCCGTGCTGGACGCGCTGGGCACGAACGGCGAGTTCGTGAAGTGCCTGCACTCCCGCGCCGACGTGGACATCGAGCACCGTCTGATCCTGCACTTCCCCGAGGACAACACCATCTGGTCCGTCGGCTCCGCGTACGGCGGCAACGCCCTGCTGGGCAAGAAGTGCCTGGCGCTGCGCATCGCCTCCTGGCAGGCGCGCAACGAGGGCTGGCTCGCCGAGCACATGCTCATCCTGGGCATCGAGTCCCCGGACGGGAAGGTCGAGTACATCACCGCGGCGTTCCCGTCGGCCTGCGGCAAGACCAACCTGGCGATGCTGATCCCGCCGGAGGGCCTGAAGCACAAGGGCTACAAGGTCTGGACCCTCGGCGACGACATCGCCTGGCTGCGCCCGGGCCCCGACGGCCGCCTGTGGGCGTGCAACCCCGAGGCCGGCTTCTTCGGCGTGGCCCCGGGCACCAACTCCAAGACCAACCCCAACGCGATCAAGACCGTCTCCAAGAACACGATCTTCACGAACGTGCTCCTCGGTGACGACCTGACCGTGTGGTGGGAGGACGGCGAGGGCGCTCCCCCCGCCTCCGGCACCTCCTGGGACGGCAAGAACTGGAAGCCGGGCATGAAGGACAAGGACGGCAAGCCCGTCCTGGGCGCGCACCCCAACAGCCGCTTCACCGCCCCGGCCGGCCAGTGCCCGTCCATCGCCAAGAACTGGGACGACCCGAAGGGCGTGCCGATCAGCGCCATCATCTTCGGCGGGCGCCGCGAGCGCCTGGCCCCCCTCGTGTTCGAGTCGCTGGATTGGAACCACGGCGTCTACGTCGGCGCGACCGTCGCCTCCGAGAAGACGGCCGCCGCGATGGGCACCGTCGGCGAGGTCCGCCGCGACCCGATGGCGATGATCCCCTTCTGCGGCTACAACATGGGCGACTACTTCGGCCACTGGGTGAACATGGGCGCCAAGATGAAGAACCCGCCGAAGATCTTCCACGTGAACTGGTTCCGCAAGGACGAGAAGGGCAAGTTCCTTTGGCCCGGCTACGGCGACAACCTGCGCGTGCTGGAGTGGATCCTGGCCCGCACCCGCGGCGAGGGAAAGGCCGACAAGACGCCCATCGGCTTCGTCCCCGCCAAGGACGCGCTCGACCTGAAGGGCCTGGACCTGCCCGCCGGCACGATGGACAAGCTCCTCGCGGTGAAGCCCGAGGAGTGGACCGGCGAGCTGGACGGCGTGAAGAAGTTCTTCGACCAGTTCGGCGACCACTTCCCCAAGGCGCTGTGGGAGCAGTTCGAGTCGCTGAAGAACTGGCTCAAGACGAAGGTCGCGGCCTAAAGCCTCGCGCCGCGCGCAGGGCCCGCCGGGACGGTCTCCGGCGGGCCCTCTCTTTTGCGGCGGGGGCGCGGACGGGCGCGCTGGTAGACCCAGGAGCCCGGAGGGCGGGCCGCCTCGGCGGCGTCCTGCATCTGAAGGGCCGTGAGCTTCGAGACGGGGACCAGGAGCAGGACGAATCCCATGGCCGCGTAGGCCCTCGACCACGTGCTCAAGAGCGCGTCGCCGCCGGCCCTCCAGGCGGGAC
>JACQBB010000203.1 GCA_016194625.1 Elusimicrobiota bacterium
AGCGGCGGCGGGGCCTTCATGTACTGCGCCACGCGCTTGCGGTCGTGGATCTCGGAGAACTTGAGCGTGGAGGCGCGCAGCTCGAAGTTCGCGAAGTCCACGCCCAGGACGATGGCCTTGATCGGGTCGCCGATCTTGTAGACGATGTCGGTGTCGCACTCCTGCGCGGGCACGAACGCGTTCGTCTTCGGGTCGATCGCGAAGCGCACGCCGTGCGCGCCGACCTCGGTGATCTTGCCGTTGACGGTGGACTTCGGCGCGAAGCGGCGCTTGAGCGCGTCGGCCGGGTTCGGCTGGAGCTGTTTGATGCCCAGGTAGAGCGGGTCGCCCTCCTTCTCGGGCTTGGACAGGACCTTGACCTTGAGCTTCTGGCCGCGCTCGAAGGCGGCCGGGTCGGCCTTGCCCCACGCCATGTCGGCGGGGCGAACCGTCCCTTCCAGGCCGCCGATGTCGATCAGGAGCCCGTCGGCGGAAACGCGCACGATGCGGCCGATGCGGACCTCGCCGGGGCGCAGTTCGGAGACGATCTTCACCTTGCGCTTGCCGGCCTCCTCCTCGAGGACGGCCTTGCGCGAGAGCACGAGCTGGCGCTTGGACTGGTTGACCTCGATGACGTAGCAGCGCACGCCGGTCGCGATCATCTTCTTGGGGTCGCGCACGGGGCGCAGGTCCGCCAGCGAGGCCGGCAGGAAGGCCTGCACGCCCTGGACGTCGACGATGAAGCCGCCCTTGACCGCGGAGGTCACGGTGCCGCGCACGCGCTGTTTTTCCGCGTGCGCCTTGACCGCCATCTCCCAGCCCAGGTCCGCCTTGGCCTTCGTGTGGGAGAGCACCACCTGGCCGGTCTTGCTGCGGCCGCCGACCTTGATCACGGGCACGCGCTGTCCCGGAGCCGGGGCCTTCTCCTTCGGAGCCGCGAGGTCGCCGACGAACTCGACGAGCGGGACGACGCCCTCGTTCTTCTCGCCGACGTCGACGAGCACCGCGTCCTTGGTGACCGCGATGACCTTCACCCAGGCGACCTTGCGCTCCGCGAGCTTTTCGGTGGTGGCGGCCTGCTGCGCGAGCAAGGCCTCCATCGTCTCGCCGCCCTCGGCGCCTTCCTCGGCGCCGGCGTTCTCCCAGGCTTCCTCGTTCAACTCCGGCTTCTGCTGCTCCATGATCACTTCCTCCAAGATGCTTCTAGATCGGCCCTTCGTGCGTCAGTTCAAAGCGAATAGATCGCGTCCATCACGGCCTTCGCGAACGACGATGCGGCCTCGCGCCCCTCGGGCGGCGCCGACAGCGGCGAACCGAAGCGGACCTCCAACGGACGCGCCCAGGGGAAGTCTCCGGTGCCCACCAGCCGCACCGGCAGGACCGGCGCCCCGGACTTCGACGACAGGAACGAGACGCCGAGCTTCGGCGCGCGCGTCTCCCCCTTCTTGACGCGCGTGCCCTCCGGCGAGAGCGCGATCGAGCCTCCCCGGGCCAGGACCTCCAGCGCGGCGCGCATCGCGCCATGATCCGCCGAGCCGCGGTCCAGCGGGACCCCGCCCGTCCGTCTCAAGAACGCGCCCAGCAAAGGGTTCTCGAACAGCTCCTTCTTGCCCAGGAAGCACGGCCGGCGCGCCGGCCCGAGCGCCGCCCCCACCAGCGGCCCGTCGAGCAGGCTCGCGTGGTTGAACGCGACGATCAGCGGACCCGAGCGCGGCGCGCGCTCCAGGCCGGTCACCTTCACGCCCCAGATCGGGCGCAGCGACCACGTCACGACCGCTTCGCTGACGCGGCGCAGAGGCGAGTCGTAGTCGCTCATCGCGCATCCTTCCTCCCGCGCCGCACGGTGCGGAGGATCGTCTCGGCGACCTCGTGCATCGTCAGCTTCGTCGAGTCGATGACGAGCGCGTCCGCCGCCTGCTTCAAGGGGTTGATCTCGCGCTTGATGTCGTTGAGGTCGCGCTTGAGGATCGCCGCCAGGATCGCGTTGCGGTCGGCCTCCTGCCCGGCGGCCTTCAGCTGGCGATAGCGGCGCGTCGCGCGCTCCTCGGGGCTGGCGTCCAGGTAGATCTTCACGTCGGCGTCGGGGAAGACGTGCGTCGTGATGTCGCGGCCCTCCATGACGATCGCGCCGTCCTCGCCGAGCTCGCGCTGGAGCTTGGACAGGAACTTGCGCACGCCGGGGTTGGCGGCGACGCGCGACGAGTTGATGCTGACGCGCTCCTCGCGGATCTGGCCGGTGACCGGGACGCCGTCCAGGAAGGTCTTCAGCGTGATGCCGCCCTCCTCGACCGGCTTGAACTCCCAGGTCAGGCGCTTGGCCAGCGAGACGACCGCGTCCAGGTCGTCGAGGTCCACGCCGTCCTCGAGCGCGCGCCAGGTCAGCGCGCGGTACATCTCGCCGGTGTTGATGAACTTGTAGCCGAGCGACTTGGCGACCAGCCCGCCGACGGTGGACTTGCCGACCCCCGCGGGGCCGTCCATCGCGATGATCATGCCCTTGCGCCGCCGGGTCACGCCGCCACCGCCGCCGCGCGGGGCAGGACCTTGCCGAGCGCCTTGATGAGCGTCTTGTTCTGCGCCGGCGAGCCCACGGAGATGCGCACGTGGCCCGGCAGGCCGTACTCGTCGAGCGGGCGGATGATCACGCCGTGGCGCAGCAGCGCCTTGAACAGCTCGCGGCCGGGGATCGGCGAGCGCGCGAAGACGAAATTGGTGGCCGACTCCCCGACGCCGAAGCCCAGGCCGCCCAGGACGCGCACGATCTCGGCGCGCTGGACCTCGTTCATCGCGACGCCGCGCTTCACGAAGGCGCCGTCCTTCAGCGCCTCGATGCAGGCGACCTGCGCCGGCAGGTTCACGTTGAACGGCATGCGGATGCGGTCGAGCCAGCCGACCAGCTCCGGGTCGCCGACGCCGTAGCCGACGCGCAGGCCGGCGAGGCCGTACGCCTTCGAGAAGGTCCTCATCACGACCAGGTTCGGGTGCGCGCGGACCATGTCCGGCAGGCTCTGCGGATAGCCCGGGATCGCGGCGGCGTACTGGTAGTAGGCCTCGTCGAGGACGACCAGCGCGGTCTTCGGCACGGCCTTCAGCAGGGCCTCCAGCTCGTCCTGGGTGTTGTAGGTGCCCGTCGGATTGTTCGGGTTGGCGATGAAGACCAGCTTCGTGCGCGGGCTGGCGGCCTTCGCCATCAGCTCCAGGTCGTGGGTCCAGTCCGTCATCGGGACCTCGATCACGCGCGCGCCCATCATCGACGCCTGCTGCTTGAAGCGGATGAAGGCGTACTGGGAGACGACCACTTCGTCCTCCGCGTCCAGGAACGCCTCGCAGAGCAGGCGGATGACCTCGTCGGAGCCGTTGCCGACGATCACCGACTCGGGCTCCAGCTTGTGGAAGCGGGCGAGCGCGGCGCGCAGCTCGGGGCTGGCGCCCTCCGGGTACAGCGCGTTCGACTTCTCGGCCTTGCGGTAGGCGGCCATCGCGCGCGGCGCCGGGCCCAGCGGGTTCTCGTTGGACGCCAGCTTCACGACGGACTTCAGGCCCAGCTCGCGCTGGACCGAGGCGATCGACTTGCCGGGCTGGTACGGGAACACGTCGCGCAGCGAGCGGCGGGGCGAGATGGAGAAGCTCATGAGCCGAGAGACAGGAGCGCGAGGAGCCGCGCGTCCTGCTTGTCCCTCCTGAAGGAGAAATAGTCGTCGGGATGGCAGATCGTGCACCCGGAGGCCACGGACACCGCCGCCTCCGGCAGACCCGCCTCGAGGAGCTGGCGGCGGGTCTCCGCGGCCAGGTCCAGGTACGGCGCGCCGTCGCGGCGGACGAAGGACGACGCCGGGAACTCGCCTTCGAGCTCCGGGCCGACCTTGTAGCAGCAGGCGCCCGCGTACGCGCCGGCGGCGGCGGACAGGCGCGCGGCCGGGACGCCGAGGCGCTCGCGGAAGGCGGCGACGGCGGCCTTCGCCATGCCCTGGGCGGTGCCGCGCCAGCCGGCGTGGAACACGCCGGCGGCCCTGCCGTCGTCGGACCACAGGAACAGCGGCACGCAATCCGCCGTATAAACGGCGACCGCGAGGCCCGGCTTGGAGAGCAGCCAGCCGTCGCCTTCCTTTCCGGCGTTGGCGGCGTCGGCGTCGAAGATGACCGTGCCGTGGACCTGCTTCAGCGTCATCGGCTCCGGCATGCCGAGCTTCGCGGCCGCCGCCGCCCGCAGTTCCGGCGACTTCATGTTGCCGGCGCGGCGGGTCGTGAAGCCGTGCCGGATCCCGAGCGCGGTCATCCGCGGCTCGGTCAAATGCCCTTCTTTTTCCACCCACGACGAGAGCGGAACGGAGATCAGAGCTTCCTCCGATCGGGACACGCGTGAGTTATCCCCAGAAAAATCGCGCGATTTTCCGGTGGATAAGTCATGACGGCGGAAAGGTCAGACAGAAGCATGGTCCGGGGCCAGGGGCTTGGGCCGCATCTCCGGCGTCTTGCGCAGGGGGCGCACCCACTTGGTGAAGCTGGACGGCTTCAGCGAGTACTCGTGGACCAGGCGCACGACCTCGCTGGTCGGCTGGAAGCTCTCCCACTTGATGCGCAGGATGCGCACGCCGGCCTGCTCCATCTCGCCGACGAACTGGTCGTAGTTCTGCTTGAGCATGCGCAGGTAGTCCAGGCTGATCGTCTGCTCCATCACGCGGCCGCGCGAGCCGATGCGCTTGATCGCGGTCTCGGGCTGGCAGTCCAGGTAGATCAGGATCTGCGGGAACACCAGCTCGCGCAGGACCATGTTGTCGAACAGGTCGAGGTAGGTGTTGTAGTCCAGGTCGGTGATCAGCTTGTCGGGATGCTCGTTGAGCATGCGCGCGAAGATCGTGTCCTCCCAGATCGTGCGGTCCTGCACCACGCCCCGGATCTTGCCCAGGCTGATGCGGGTCACGAACTCGCGGTGCTGGCGGAACCGGTGGTTCAGCAGCCAGACCTGCATCATCGTGCCGTAACCCTTCATGTCCTTGTAGAAGTGCTCGAGGTAGGGGTTGCCGTCGACCTCTTCCAGGATGGGTTCGAAGTTGAGCGCGCGGGCCAGGTCCATCGTGAGGGTGGACTTGCCCACCCCGATGGTCCCCGCGATGCCGATGTAGCCTTCCGCGAACATGGTCGTCTCTCCTTACGTCGGCTTGATCTCTTGCTCGATCCCGCGCAGGGCGAGCTTCAGGTCGTCCGGGCTGGACGCGGCCGCGAGCACCTCGGCCTCCGTCGCCAGCCCGTCCTTGAACAGCTTCACGAGCGACTGGTTGAAGGTCAGCATGCCGTAGAACTGGCCCTTCGCGAGCGCCTGCACGATCTCCTGCGACTTGTTGTCCTCGATCTGCTTGCGCACGTGCGGGGTGTTGATCAGGATCTCGACGGCCGGCACGCGGCCGCCCTTCGTGGACGGGAGCAGGCGCTGCGAGATGATCGCGCGCAGGCACTCCGCCAGCTGGATGCGCACCAGCGGCTGCTGGTGCGGCGGGTACATGTCGACGATGCGCGCGATCGTCTGCACCGCGTCGATCGTGTGCAGCGTCGCGAAGACGAGGTGGCCGGTGAGCGCCGCGGTGATCGCCGCCGAGGTCGTCTCCGGGTCGCGCATCTCGCCGATCATCACGACGTCGGGGTCCTGGCGCATCGCCATCTTCAGGCCGTCGGCGTAGCTCTGCGTGTCCTCGCCGATCTCGCGCTGGGTGATGATCGCCTTCTTGTCCTTATGGACGAACTCGATCGGGTCCTCGATGGTCAGCACGTGCTCGGCGCGCGTGTCGTTGATGTAGTCCACCATCGCGGCCAGGCTCGACGACTTGCCCGAGCCGGTGATGCCGGTGACCAGCACCAGGCCGCGGCTGTTGTCGGCGATCTTCTTCATCGTCGCGACGGGCAGGCGCAGGTCCTGGAGCGTCGGGATCTGGGTCGAGATGTAGCGCACGGCCAGGCACAGCTTCTGGCGCTGCTTGTAGGCGTTGACGCGGAAGCGCGCGACGTCGCCGGCCTGGAA
>JACQBB010000204.1 GCA_016194625.1 Elusimicrobiota bacterium
ATGTCCTTGGCCATCGCGGGAACGAGCGTGTGCGGGTGCAGGACCTTGCCGCCGTAGTAGGCGAGCTCGCAGGCCTCGGCGAAGCTGAGCGAGCCGAGCGGCTTGGCGGTCGGGACGATGCGCGGGTCGGCGGTCATGATGCCGTCGGTGTCCGACCAGATCTGCACCTCCTCGGCGCCCAGCGCCGCGCCCAGGATGGTCGCCGAGTAGTCGGACCCGTTGCGGCCGAGCGTGGTGACGTCGCCGGCGCGCGTGCGGCCGATGAAGCCGGTGACGACGGGTAGCTCGCGGACCGCGCCGAGGGACGCGCGCAGGGCCGCGTCGGCCTCGGGGAGCGGGGTCGCGGAGCCGAAGCGGTCGTCGGTGAGCAGGCCGGCGTCGAAGGCGTCCACCGCGCGCGCGGGCACGCCTTCCTTGGTCAGCGCGGCGGCGACCAGGCGGGCCGACCAGCGCTCGCCGAAGCTGGCCAGCCGGTCGAGCGTGCGCGGCGTGAGCTCCTTGATGAGCGAGATGCCGCGGGCCAGCGCGGCCAGCTCGTCGAACAGCGGCTCCAGCGGCGCGGGGTCGACGCCCAGCTCGGCGGCCGCGGCTCGATGCTGCTTCATCAGCTTCTCGACCTTCGAACGCTCGCCGTCCAGCGCCTCGCGGCCCAGCGCGAGCAGGTCGTCGGTGACGCCGCGGAACGCGGACACCACCAGCACGGGCTTGCGGGGCGAGCGCGCGCGCGCGATCGCGGCGACGCGACGGATCTTCTCCGCGCCGGCCACGCTCGAGCCGCCGAACTTCATGACGATCATGCGGTCATTCTACGACATCAGCGCGCGTCGGCGGGGCGGCCGCCCTTCGGCCAGTCGGCGGCGCGCCCGGGGAAATCGGGGCGGGGCCGGCGGGTGAAGAACTCGGCGACGTCCGCGGCCTCCTGGGCGGACAGCGCCCCCTCGGAGTTCTTCGGCATGTTGCGGCGGACGAAGGCGGCCGCCGTGCTCGTCCGCGCCATCGACGCGCCGAGGTTGAACGACAGGGGTCCCCAGAGCGCCGGGTACAGCGCGCCGCCGTCGCCGTCGTCCTGCCCGGAGCCGTCGCGGCCGTGGCAGCGCTCGCAGCGCAGCGCGTAGACCTTCCGCCCGCGCTCCGCGTCGGGCGCGGCCGGAGCCGGCGCCGGGGCCAGGCCGCGGCCCGCGACCTCGGCGCCTTTCGGCACGTCGGCGGACAGCCAGCCGATGTAAGCGAGGATCGCGCGCATCTCCGGGGAGCCCGGAGCGAGCGGCTTGCCGTTGAGAGCGCGCTCGAAGCACTCGTTCACCCGCTCGGCCAGCGTGACGACCCGTCCCGCGCGCTCGCGGTAGGCCGGATACGCGCGGGACAGGCCGACGAACGGCATCGCCCCGGGCGTGCGTCCGGCCGCGATGTGGCAGTTCGTGCACGAGAGCCGGCCCGGCGCGTGCTCGGGCAGGAGCGAGCGCGTCTCGACGACCAGGCGCATCCCGAGGCGGATCTCGTCGCCGGCCGCGCCGTCGGGGATCCGGCTGAACGGCGGCGCCTCGAAGGGGACGGCCGCCTTCCGGCGGCCCGCGGCCGACGCCGGCGCGGCGAGCGCGACCAGCGCGAGGAGCGCCGCCGGCCGCATCCGGAGGGTCAGATCCCCAGGGAGGACAGCTCGCGGCAGATCTCGAGGATCGCGGCGGCGATCTTCGGGTGGGTGGTCTCGAGCTCCTCGGCGGAGTGCTCCAGGCCCTGCAGCGCCGTCTTCAGAAGCTTCGGCGAACGCGCCTTGCGCGAGGCCTCGTGACGCGCGGCGGCGGCGAAGCCCGCGGCGCTCGTCGCTTTCTCGGCGTGGGGCTTGCCGACCTTCTTCAGTTCCTTCTGCAGGTCGACGATCTTCAGCAGGGTCTCATCGAGCATGGGCCACCTCTCCGGGCATTATATATGATGTCGCATGCGCCGCAAGTCCCTCGTCGCCCTCGCCTGCGTCGGCGCCCTGTCCGCGGTCTCGCTGGGCGCGCTGCGCCTGTACCCGTTCGAGCTCGTCGTCGCCTGGCGCGTCGCCGCGCTGCGCTGGTCGGGCGCGCGCCGCGTCGACGCCGGCCCGCTGAAGGCCTGGGCGCGCGATTCGTGCGCGCCCGGCGCGCCGTGCCGCTGCGTCGCGCTGGTCCACGGCCTGGGCGACTCCGCGTTGACCTGGGACAAGCTGCTGCGCGACCCGCGCGCCCGCGCGCCGGGCCTGCGCGTGCTCGCGCTCGACATGCCCGGCACCGACGGCTCGCCCGCGCCCGCCGACCCGTCGGGCTACGCGATCCCGGCGCAGGCGCGCGCGCTGCGCTCCGCGCTGGAGAGCCGCTGTCCGCGCTGGACCGTCGCCGGCAACAGCCTGGGCGGCTGGACGGCGATGACGCTGGCGCTGGACTGGCCGCAGGGCGTCTCGGACCTGGTGCTGGCGGACCCGGCGGGCGTCGACGACCCGACCGGCCGCGCCGAGGAGTCGGCGCGCACGCTCGCCGCGCCGACGCTGGAGTCGCTGAGGGTCTTCAGCGCGCGCGCCCGCTTCGACGCGCCGGACGTCCCCGCGGCCGCGTGGGCCTCGGCGCTGGCCTCGATCGTGCGCCGCCCGACGCGCGCGACCGTGCTCGCCCTGCGCCGCGAGGACCTGCTCGACCGCCGTCTGGCGGCGCTGAAGGTCCCGGCCGCGATCGTGTGGGGGGAGGCCGACGGCATCATCCCGCCGTCGGTCGGCGAGCGCCTGCACCGCCTCATCGCGCGCTCGACGCTGGAGCGCGTCCCCCGCTGCGGCCATCTGCCCCAGCAGGAGTGCCCGGAGCCGGTCGCCCGCGCGCTGTTCGCCGCGCCGCGCTGAGGCGGTCGAGCGTCCGATCCGGATCGGGAACGGCTCCGCCGTCGAGCTCGTAGAGGCAGGTCATAATCCGCAATATATGCGGATATTATGGCGCTTAATCTCCGCGAAAGATGCGTAGATTAGCGCGGATATCCCGCGCAAATGGGTTTATTTGCGTTTTTTCTTCGACCGGCTGGCCGACATCGACTTGAGCTCGAACAGCTGGTCGCGCAGGAGGGCGGCGGCCTCGAAGTCGAGGGCGTCGGCCGCGGCCTTCATCCGGCCCTCGACCTCCTCGACGATCGACGGCAGGTCCTTGGCGGAGAGAGGGCGCTCGGCGTCGCGCAGCAGCATCAGGCCCTCGCGCTTGGCGTTCGACTGGAACTCCTCGAGCTCCTCGACGGCCTTCACGACGGTCTTCGGCGTGACGCCGTGCTCCTTGTTGTAGGCGAGCTGCTTCTCGCGGCGGCGGTTCATCTCGTCGAGCGCGCGCTTCATCGAGCCGGTGACCGTGTCGGCGTACAGCACGACCTGGCCGCCGACGTTGCGCGCCGCGCGGCCCGAGATCTGGATCAAAGTGGTCTCCGAGCGCAGGAAGCCCTCGTGGTCCGCGCCTAATATCGCGACGAGCGAGACCTCGGGCAGGTCCAGGCCCTCGCGCAATAGATTGATGCCGACGAGCACGTCGAACGCGCCGGCGCGCAGCTCGCGCAGGATCTCGATGCGCTCCAGGCTGTCGATGTCGGAGTGCAGGTAGCGCGCCTTCACGCCCTTGGTCAGCAGCCACGACACCAGGTCCTCGGCCGTGCGCTTGGTCAGCGTGGTGACGAGCGCGCGCTCCTTCTTCTTCGCGCGGTCCTTCAGGCGGACGAGCAGGTCGTCGAGCTGGCCCTCGCTGGGGACGATCACCGTCTCGGGGTCCACGAGCCCGGTCGGGCGGACGACCATCTCGACGACCTCGCCCTGCGTCTTCTTGAGCTCGTAGGGCCCGGGCGTGGCCGACACGAAGACGGTCTGTCCCGCCAAGGACTCGAACTCGTCGAACTTGAGCGGGCGGTTGTCCAGCGCCGACGGCAGGCGCCAGCCGAAGTCGACCAGCGTCTGCTTGCGCGCGCGGTCGCCCTGGTACATCCCGCCGATCTGCGGCACCGCGACGTGGCTCTCGTCCACGACGAGCAGGTAGTCCTTCGGGAAGAAGTCGATCAGGCAGTTCGGGCGCTCGCCCGGCGCGCGCCCCGACAGCGGGCGCGAGTAGTTCTCGATGCCGTGGCAGAAGCCGATCTCGCGCAGCATCTCGAGGTCGTAGCGCGTGCGCTGCTCGATGCGCTGGGCCTCGAGCAGCTTGCCCCGCGACTGGAAGAAGGCGACGCGCTCCTTCAGCTCCGCCTCGATCGCGGCGATTGCGCGCGTCCGCTCGGGGCCGTCGGTGACGAAGTGCTTGGCCGGGTACACCCACTCGCGGCGCAGGTCCTTGAGCTTCGCGCCGGTGAGCGGGTCGAACTCGATCAGCGACTTCACGGCGCCGTCCTCCAGCGTCGCGCGCAGCGCGGTCTCCATGTAGGCGGGGAACACGTCCACGACGCCGCCCTTCATGCGGAACCTGCCGCGGACGAACTCCGTCTCGTTGCGCTCGTAGTGGATGCCGACCAGGCGCTCGGCGAACTCGTCGCGCGAGACCTTCCAGCCGACCTCGAGCGGGACCGCGCGCTTCTCGTACTGGTCCGGCGAGCCGATGTTGTAGATGCAGGACACCGACGCGACCACGATCACGTCCTTGCGCGACATCAGCGAGCTGGTCGCCTTCAGGCGCAGGCGGTCGATGCGGTCGTTGATCGAGGAGTCCTTCTCGATGAAGGTGTCGGTCGAGGGGACGTAGGCCTCGGGCTGGTAGTAGTCGTAGTACGAGATGAAGAACTCGACGGCGTTGTCGGGGAAGAACGCCTTGAACTCGGCGTACAGCTGGGCGGCGAGCACCTTGTTCGGCGACATCACGAGCGTCGGGCGGTCCAGGCGCGAGATCGCGTTGGCGATCGCGAAGGTCTTGCCGGAGCCGGTGACGCCGAGCAGCGTCTGCGCGGGCGCGCCCTCCCGGAGGCGGGAGACCAGCGCGTCGATGGCGCCGGGCTGGTCGCCGGCGGGCGCGAAGTCGCTGCGGAGGCGGAACAGGCCCATGGCGCGGCTCAGCGGCCGTTCGGCGGGAGGACCGGGGCGCCCGGGTCCGGCAGGGCGGACCGGCCGGGCTCGGCGAGCATCTTGGGCGCCGCGCGCGGGGTGAACTCCGGCGGCGGGCCCTTGATCTTCATCAGCGTGCGGTCCTTGTCGAGGACGTTGACCTCGATCTTGAACTTGGCGCCCTCGTCGACCACGGTGATCGTGTTCAGGTCCACGTGGGCGGCCAGCCGGGCGCGCACCGCGTCGCGCTGGCCGCTGGAGGCCAGCAGCGTCTCCAGGTCGCCGGCGTACGAGCCGTGCGCCTTCATGTAGTCGGTCTGCAGGCCGTACAGCTTCAGCACGTCGTTCATCGCGTCGAAGCGCAGGCGGGCGAGCTCCCTCTGCGGCTTCAGCCACACCCAGTAGCCGCCGAACGCGCCGAGCGCGCCGACGGCGAGGCCCGCCCCCATCGCGATCAGGGTGTTGCGGTGGGTGAGGCGTTCCTTCCAGCCGAGCTTCGGCGCGTCCATCCCGTCATTATGGAACGGACGGCCGTCCCTGTCAAGCGCGCGGGCGTGTGCTAGGATACGCGCGTGGAACTCCGCGCGCTCGGCCGTTCGGGACTGAAGGTGTCGGCGCTCTCGCTGGGGACGATGAACTTCGGCGCGGACTGGCACGGGATCGGCGCGGTGGACGACAAGACCGCCTCGTCGCTGCTCGACCTGGCTCTGGAGCGCGGCGTGAACCTGATCGACACCGCGGACGTCTACGGCCGCGGCGCGTCCGAGGAGACCCTGGGCCGCCTGCTCAAGGGCCGCCGCCGCGACAAGGTCCTGCTCGCGACCAAGGTCCTCGGGCGGATGAAGCCCGACGACCCGTCCACCGGAGGCCTGTCGGCGCGCTGGATCGCCCGCGCGCTGGAGGGCAGCCTGAAGCGCCTGCGCACCGACCGCGTGGACCTGTACATGCCCCACGGCTGGGACGAGTCGGTCCCGATCGGCGAGACGCTGGAGGCGCTGGACCGGGCGGTGGCCGCCGGCAAGGTCCGCGTCCTGGGAGCCTCGAACTTCGGCGGTCCCCAGCTGGCGATGGCTCTGCGCGCGTCGGCGGCGTCGGGCGGGGCGCGCTTCGAGTTCGACCAGGTCCAGTACAGCCTGGTCGCGCGCGGGTGCGAATCGGACCTGGTCCCCGTCGCGTCGGCGGCGGGCGTCTCGCTGACGGCGTGGAGCCCGCTCGCCGGGGGCCTGCTCACCGGCAAGTACGCGTCCCCGGGCGCGTCCGGCCGCCGCGCCGACCCCGAGGCGTTCCCGTGGGTCGCGCCCGCCGCCGGGTCCGCGGTGGTGACGGTCCTGCGCCGCGTCGCCGAGATGGAGGGCGTCACGCCGGCGCGGGCCGCGCTCGGCTGGGCGCTGGGCAAGCCCTTCGTGGCGACGGCGGTCGTCGGCGCGCGCACGACGGCCCAGCTGGAGGACTCCCTCGGCGCGCGGCCGCTGTCGGCGCGCGCGGCCTCCCTGCTCGACCGCGCCTCGGCGCTCGTCGCCCGATATGGGCCCTAAGGCCCATTTCCGGATAGGCCTTTGGGACGCGGCGGCGGGGCCCGGCGGCCCGGGCGGCGGGCCGGCGGGCGTGTTACCATGAAGCCATGACGGGAATGGAACTGTACGTGAAGTTCATGTTCACCCTCACGGTGGGGCTGGTGGGCCTCAGCCTGGTCCTCATCACCGTGCTGGAGACCCTGCTCGCGCACTGGGACCCCGTCGTCGACATCCGCCGCTGGTGGCGCCAGACCACGCACCACCGCTCCACCGTGGACGCCGTCCGCGCCGAGGACATCCTCTCCGAGCTGGAAGGCCGCCGCCACGGCGCCTCCGCCCGCCTGTACGAGCGCCCCGTCGACCGCCGCCGCGAGGCGCTGCGCCAGGTCAACGAGGCCGAGCGCCGCCTCGCCGACCCTCTCGCGGACCCCCTCGAAACGGTATAATCGCGCGGTTTGAGAACCGCGCCGCTCGCCGCCGCCGTCCTCCTCAGCGTCCTCGCCGCGTCCCTCCTGGGCGCGGGACCGATCCGTTCGACGGGGCCCACCTACGACGAGCCGGTCCATCTGGCGGCCGGCTATACCGACCTGGTGCATGGCCGATATCGGCTGAACGCCCTCGACCACCCGCCGCTCGGCGAGATGTGGGCCGCGCTGCCCCTGCTGACGATGCGGCTGGACCGGTTCGAGTCGCACCCGGCTTGGCTGTCGGCCGCGGTGTACCACTACGGGGACCTGTTCCTCTATCACAACCGCGTCCCGCCCGGGAGCCTTCTGGGCGCCGCGCGCGCCTGGAACCTGGTCACGCTGACCCTGCTCGTCGCGGCTGCCTTGCTCCTCTGGGCGCGGCGCCTGGAGGGCGACGCCGGGATGTGGGGCGCCGCCGTCGCGCTCGGTTTCTGCGTCCCCTGGCTGTCCAACGCCGCGCTGGTCACGACCGACGCGCCGTCGGCCGCGCTGTTCTTCGCGGCCTGCGCCGCGCTGGCCGCGCCGGAGCGGACGCGACGGCATTGGCTGCTCGCGGGGCTGGCCGCGGGGGCGGCGCTCGCGGCGAAGTTCAACATGATCGTCCTGCCGCCGCTGCTCGCCTTCGCGCTCGGCGTGGACCGGCGGCCCGAGGCGGGGCGCGCGTCGCGCGCGGCGGGCGCCGCGCTCGGCGTCCTCGCCGCGGTCCTGGCGCTGGCCGCCGCCTACCGCTTCGTCCGCGCGGACCTGTGGTTCGCGGGGCTGAGCGCCACGCTGACGCGGCTGTCGGAGGGCCGCTCGGCGTACCTGCTCGGCGCGCACTCCTCGACGGGCTGGCCGTGGTACCTCCCGGCCGCGACGCTGGTGAAGACGCCGCTGGCGCTGCTGCTCGTCGGCGGCTGGGGCTTCGCGCGCGCGCTGCGCAAGCCGCGCGCCGACGCGGCGTGGCTGGTGGTGCCGCCGTGCGGCTACTTCGTCGCCGCGCTGCTCTCCAAGACGCAGATCGGCTATCGCCACGTCCTGCCCCTGTACCCGTTCCTGTGCCTGTGGGCGGGGCTGGGCGCGGCCGACCTGTGGCGGCGCGGGACGCGCGGGCGCGCGGCCGCCGTCCTCGCCGGCCTGTGGCTGGCGGCCTCCGTCGGAGCGAACCATCCGCGCCACCTCGCCTACTTCAACGAGCTGGCCGGCGGCCATGGCGAGCGCTGGCTGTCGGACTCGAACCTGGACTGGGGTCAGGACCTGCCCGCGCTCGCGCGCGAGCTGGCGGCGCGGGGGAACCCTCCGGTCGTGCTCGCGTATTTCGGCGGCGGCGACCCCGCCGCGTACGGCATCCGCTACGCCCCGCTGGCGGTCGTGGCCAACGTCGAGCGTCCCGGGAACGCGGCGCTCGCCTCCGGCGGCCCGGTGTGGCTGGCGGTGTCGGAGACGAACCTGGTCGGCACCTACTACCGCGACCACGGCCTGTTCGACTGGCTGTCGTCGCGGACGCCGGCGGCGAAGCCCGGCGGCTCGATCTGGCTGTACGACCTGACCGCCGACGCGGACGCGCGCGCGCGCCTCTCGGCGATGCTCGCCGCCGCCGGACGCTATGGCGACGCGCTCGCCGTTCGGCTACACTGAGCCCATGTCCCTGACCGAGCGCGCGGCCCGCTGGCGCGCCGAGGCCCGCCGCGCGCTCGTCCTCGACGCCGCCTCCGCGGCCGTCTCCGCCTCCGCCGCCGCCTTCGCGCTCCTCGCGCTGGCCGACCGCGCCCTCGCTCTGCCCAAGGGCGCGCGACTGGCGGCGTTCGGGGCGTGGGCGGCGTGGACGGGCGCGCTGCTGCTGCGCCGGCTGTGGCGGCCGTGGCGCGCCCTGGACTTCGACGCGGTGTTCG
>JACQBB010000205.1 GCA_016194625.1 Elusimicrobiota bacterium
GCGCTGTCCGACGACGGCCGCCCGGTGATGAACGCGGGCCTGTTCCGCCGCGCGCTGGAGTACGCGAACGACCTGGGGCTCCTCGTCATCGATCACTGCGAAGACACGACCCTGTCCGCCGGAGCCTGCGCGCACGAAGGGGCCGCGGCCCTGCGCAAAGGCCTGAAGGGCGCGCCGTGGGCGGCCGAGACGGTCCAGGTCATGCGCGACATCGCCCTCTCCGAGATGACCGGGGCCCGCGTGCACCTGGCGCACCTCTCCTGCGCCGCCTCCATCGCCGCCGTCCGCGACGCCAAGCGCCGCGGCATCCGCGTCACCGCGGAAGCCTGCCCGCACCATTTCGCGCTCAGCGACGACATGATCCCCGGCTATGACGCCGATTGGAAGATGAATCCGCCCCTGCGCGAGAAGGACGACCGCGCGGCGCTGGTGGACGCCATCGCCGACGGCGCCATCGACGCGATCGCCACCGACCACGCGCCGCACGGCTGCGCGGCCAAGTCGCTCGGCTTCGACACCGCGCCGTTCGGGGTCATCGGCCTGGAGACCTCGCTCGCCGTCGCGCTCACCGCCCTGTACCACACCAAGGCCGTGACCAAGCGCGACCTGGTGAGCCGGATGTCCACGGCCCCCGCCGCCCTGCTCGGCCTCAAGTCCAAGGGCACGCTCGCGCCGGGCGCCGACGCCGACCTCGCGCTCGTGGACCCGGACGCCGCGTGGACGCCTGAGGCCCCGTTCGCGTCGAAGAGCCGGAACTCCCCCTACGTCGGCCGCCGCCTGAAGGGCCGCGTCCTGCGCACCTTCGTCGCCGGCCGCGAAGTCTCCCATGCTCTATGAGCTCCTCAAGCCCCTGCTCTTCCGCCTCGGCGCCGAGACGGCGCACGACGAGGTCTCGGGGCTGATGTCGCTCCTGGCCCCGATCCCGGGAGCCGGGGCGGTCGTGTCGGCGCTGACCGGACCGTCGGCGCAGGGCCTCGAGAAGACCGTCTTCGGCGTCCGCTTCCCCAACCCCGTCGGCCTGGCCGCCGGCTTCGACAAGGACGGGCGCCTCGTCCCGGTCCTGCCCGCGCTCGGCTTCGGATTCTTGGAGATCGGCTCGGTCACGCTCGAGCCCCAGCCCGGCAACCCGAAGCCCCGCATGTTCCGCCTGCCCGGGTCGCGCGCGGTGCTCAACCGCATGGGCTTCAACAGCGAGGGCGCGCGCGCCGTCGCCCGCAGCCTCGCGTCGCAGGAGAAGTGCCCCGTCCCGCTCGGCGTCAACCTCGGCCTGAACAAGGGGACCGAGCCCGCGAAGGCGCCGGCCGCCTACGCGCGGACCTTCCGCATCCTCGCCGCCTACGGCGACTACTTCGTCGTGAACGTCTCCTCGCCGAACACCCCGGGACTGCGCGACCTGCAGAAGGTGACGGAGCTCGCCGCGATCCTGGAGGCGGTGCAGGCGGCGAACGCGGCGAAGAAGCCCGTGCTGCTGAAGCTGTCCCCGGACATGGCCGACGAGGACTTCGCCGCCGCGGTCGCGACCGCCGAGAAGCTCGCGCAGGGCCTGGTCGTGTCGAACACCACGGTCGCCCGCGACGGAGTCGACGCCCAGTGGGAATCCGAGGCCGGCGGCGTGTCGGGCGCCCCGCTGAAGGCCCGCGCGCTCGCGCTGACCAAGAAGGCGCGGAGCCTGACGACGCTGCCCATCGTCGGCGTCGGCGGCATCGAGACCGCGGTGGACGCGAAGGAGCGTCTCGCCGCCGGCGCGGACCTCGTCCAGCTCTACACGGCGATGATCTACGGCGGGCCGGCGACCGCCAAGCGGATCGCCCGCGGACTGAAGCCATGACCCAGGTCATCGTGGCGTTGGACGTGGAGACGATCAAGCGCGAGGAGGAGCTGCTGCGCGCGCTGAAGGACTGCATCGTCTGGTACAAGGTCGGCCTGCGGCTGTTCACCGCGCACGGCAAGCGCGCGGTGGACCTGGTCCACAAGGCCGGCGGCAAGGTGTTCCTGGACCTGAAGCTCCACGACATCCCGCAGACGGTCGCGCACGCGGTGCAGGAGGCGCAGCGCCTCGGCGTCGAGTCGGTGTCCCTGCACCTGATGGGCGGGCCGGACATGGTGCGCGCCGCCGCCGAGGTCTCGCCGCGGCCGAAGCTGTGGGGCGTGACCGTGCTCACCAGCATGTCGCCCAAGGACGTGAAGCTGTTCCACCCGGGCGCGCGCGTGCCGACGCTGGTGAAGACGCTCGCCAAGGCCGGCTGGGTCGCCGGCGCGGACGCGACGATCTGCTCGGCGCAGGAGGTCGGCTATCTGCGCAAGCAGCTGCCGCACCTCGACATGAAGTTCGTGACCCCCGGCATCCGCCCCAAGGGCGCCGCGCTCAACGACCAGTCGCGCGTGATGACGCCCGGCGAGGCGGCCGCGCTCGGCATCGATTTCATCGTCGTCGGACGCCCGATCACGCACGCGCCGGACCCCCGCAAGGCCGCGCTCGACATCCTCGCCGAGATGCAGGCCGCGGTCCCGAGCGCGCTGGAGAGAGAATGACCGCGAACGTCGAAGAGCTGTTCGTGAGGCACGGCGCCCTGCTCAAGGGCCACTTCCTGCTGTCGTCGGGGCTGCACAGCGACCGCTACCTGCAGTGCGCGCTGGTCCTGGCGGAGCCGAAGGCGGCGGAGGAACTGGGGACCGCCCTGGCGGAGAAGCTCTCGATCCGCCCCGACCTGGTCGTCTCGCCGGCGATGGGCGGCCTGATGATCGGCCACGAGGTCGCGCGCGCCCTGGGCGTGCGCCACTTCTTCACCGAGCGCGTCGACGGGACCGTGCTCCTGCGCCGCGGCTTCGCGCTGAAGCCCGGCGAGAAGGTCCTCGTCGTCGAGGACGTGGTGACGACCGGCAAGTCCACCAAGGAGGTCTTCGAGGTGGTCCGCGCCGCCGGCGCGACGGTGGCCGGCGCGTGCTCCATCATCGACCGCTCCGAGGGCAAGGCCGCCCTGGGCGTGCCCTACGCCGCGCTGTGGACCGTGTCCGTCCCCGCCTGGACCCCGGACGCCTGCCCGCCGTGCAAGGCCGGCGTCCCCGCCGTGAAGCCCGGAAGCCGCAAGGAGATCAAGCATGCCTAGCGCGACCCTCACCTATAAAAAATCCGGCGTCGACATCGACCTGGCCGACAAGCTGGTCGACCACATCGCCAAGAAGGCTCCGGCGATCGGAGGCTTCGCGGGGCTGTTCCCGCTGAACCTGAAGGGCGACGGCCCCTGGGAGCTGGTCGCTTGCACCGACGGCGTGGGCACCAAGCTGAAGCTCGCCTTCGCGCTCGACAAGCACGACACCATCGGCATCGACCTGGTCGCGATGTCGGTCAACGACCTGGTGTGCTGCGGCGGCAAGCCGCTGATCTTCCTGGACTACTACGCGACGGGCAAGCTCGACCTGAAGCGCTCGAAGAAGATCATCGACGGCATCATGGAGGGCTGCCGGCAGGGACGCTGCGTCCTGCTCGGCGGCGAGACGGCCGAGATGCCCGGCATGTACCCCGAGGGCGAGTACGACCTGGCGGGCTTCGCGGTGGGCGTGGTCAACCGTCACGAGGTCATCGACGGCTCCAAGATCTTCCCCGGCGGCCTGATCCTGGGCCTGCCGTCGTCGGGCCGGCACTCGAACGGCTACTCGCTGATCCGCGCGGCGTTCAAGGGCAAGGACCTGGCGCGCTGGGGCAAGACGCTCCTCACCCCCACCCGCATCTACGTCGACGAGATCATGGCCCTGCAGGAGGCGTTCCGCAAGGAGGAGCGCATCATCCTGGGACTGTCGCACATCACCGGCGGCGGCCTGGTCGAGAACGTCCCCCGCATCCTGCCGCGCGGCCGCAAGGCGGTGTTCCGCAAGAGCGCCTGGAAGCGCCCCGCGGTGTTCGACGAGATCCAGAAGCGCGGCAACGTCCCCGAGAAGGAGATGTGGCGCACCTTCAACATGGGCGTGGGCATGGTGATCGTGATCCGGCCCGACAGCCTGGAGCTGGCCAAGCGCGTGCTGCCCGAGGCGCGCCTCATCGGCGAGATCGTCGAGGGCAAGCACGAGGTCGAGATCGTCTAGAGGCCCCATGGAAAAGATCGCGGTCTTCGCGTCCGGAGAAGGGACGAACCTGCAGGCCCTGCTCGACGCCTGCGCCGACGGGCGCGTGCGCGGCGAGGTGGCCCTCGTCGTCTCGAACAAGCCCGAGGCCGGCGCCCTGCGCCGCGCCCAGCGCGCCGGCGTGGCGACCTTGGTCTCCGCGCCCGCCGACTTCGCGACGCCGGACGAGTACGGCGCCTACCTGGCGCACGAGTGCAAGAAGCGCGAGGTCGGCCTGGTCTGCCTCGCCGGCTTCATGCTCAAGCTCAAGCCGACTCTGCTCAAGGCCTTCCCGGGCCGCGTCCTGAACATCCACCCCTCCCTGCTGCCGTCGTTCGGCGGCCAGGGCATGTACGGGATGAAGGTGCACGAGGCGGTGCTCGCCGCCGGCGTGAAGGTGACCGGCGCGACCGTCCATCTGGTGGACGAGGAGTACGACCGCGGCCCCGTCATCCTGCAGGCCGCCGTGCCCGTGCTGGCCGACGACACCCCGCAGACGCTCTCCGCGCGCGTGCGCGCCCAGGAGCACTTCATCTACCCGAAGGCCGTCGGCCTGTTCTGCGACGGCCGCGTGAAGGTCGCCGACCGCCGCGCCGAGGTCTCGCCGTCGCCGCTCGACGCGACCGCCCGCGTGCGCCGCGCGCTGATCTCGGTCTCCGACAAGACCGGCGTCGTCGAGCTGGCGCGCGGCCTGCACGAGCTGGGCGTCGAGGTCGTCTCCACCTCCGGCACCGCGAAGGCGCTCGTCGAGGCGGGCGTGCCGATCCGCCCGCTCGACACGATGACCGGCTTCCCCGAGATCCTGGACGGGCGCGTGAAGACCCTGCACCCGAACGTGCACGGCGCCATCCTCCTGCGCCGCAAGGACCCGAAGCAGGCGCGCGAGGCCGAGCTGTACGGGCTGGAGCCCATCGACCTGGTCGTGGTGAACCTGTACCCGTTCGCGAAGACCGTCGCCGCGGCGAAGTCCCCGTACGAGCAGGCGGTCATCGAGCAGATCGACATCGGCGGTGTCGCGCTGATCCGCGCGGCCGCGAAGAACTTCGAGGACGTGGCGGTGCTGACCTCTCCCGCCGACTACGGCGCGACGCTCGCCGAGCTGGCCGCCGCGCAAGGGCGCCTGTCGGAGGGGACGCGCAAGAAGCTGGCGCTGGCCGCGTTCCGCCACACCGCCGACTACGACGGCATGATCGCCAAGTCCTGGTGCGGCGAGATCAAGGCCGAGGAGTGCGCCGAGCAGTTCCCGCCGGTCATGCACGCGCGCCTGTCGAAGGTGCAGGACCTGCGCTACGGCGAGAACCCGCACCAGAAGGCCGCGCTGTACGCCAACGAGAACGGCATGGCCTTCACCCAGCTCCACGGCAAGGAGCTCTCCTACA
The DNA here is from genome assembly GCA_016194625.1 of Elusimicrobiota bacterium. The sequence continues at coordinate 5,478 of JACQBB010000205.1, forward strand.
ACAACCTGCTCGACGCGTCCGGCACCTGGGACGCCGTGTCCGATTTCGTCGAGCCGGCCGCGGTCGTGTTCAAGCACGTGACGCCCGCCGGCGTCGCCGTCGGCGAGACCATCGACCAGGCCTTCGACCGCGCCTGGGCCTGCGACCCGC
>JACQBB010000206.1 GCA_016194625.1 Elusimicrobiota bacterium
CGCGGCGCCGGACTTCGGCTCCGCTCTGCAGACGCAGGGCTGGCTGCTCGGCGTGCTGGCCAAGCGCTCCGGCCAGGAGCCGATGGTCCTGAGCCTGGGGATGTCGCTGGCCGGCGACGGGATGAGCGTCGCGGACTGGGCCGAAGTCCTGCGCGGCCTGACCGCCGAGGAGGCGTCCCCGGCCGAGGCCGAGGAGGCGCTGCTGCGCGCCACCGAGCACGGTCCGTTCGCGAAGGCCTTGGGGCCGGACAACCGCCCGGACATCGGGGATTGGTCCGTGCTGAAGATGCAGCTCATGGGCCTCGGCGGCGAGGTCGCGATCCTGCGCAACAACCGCTTCATCGGCTGGACCTACGACCTCGCGGCGGGCCGCCCGACGCCGCGCTTCGCGCCGGACCCGGAGGTCCGCGACCGCGGCGACGGGACCTGGCGCGTGCGCCTGGGCTGGCTCGACCGCGACGGGACCGCCGAGCCGCTCGTCGTCACCCTGCGGCCCGACGCGGGCAAGGCGCCCAGCCTCGCCTACTTCCTCGACCCGGCGTTCGCCTCGCCGCGCCTGTCGCCCGACGTGCGCGCGGCGCTGGACTCCGTCGCGGCGGCGCTGTCCGCCGCGGGCGTGACCGCGTCCTCCGCGCGCTGACTTTTCCGCCGCGTTTCGGCGTAGAATACCGGTATGACGCGCCCGCTCCTGCTGGCCGCCTTACTGCTCGCGTCCGCCGCGCGCGCCGAGCCCGGCCGCCGGGCGTTCCCCGCCGGCGGCCACCTCGCCCCGGCCGACCGGCTGTTCGTGCCGTCCAAGCCGAAGGTCCCGGCGGCGCTGGTCGTGATGCTCCACGGCTGCGAGCAGGACGCCGACGCCGTCGCCGCGGTCACGCGCTGGGACGCGCTCGCCGAGCGCGAGGGCTTCTTCGTGCTGTACCCGAACCAGCAGTGGGGGCGCAACCCCTACAACTGCTGGAACTGGTTCTTCCCTTATAACCAGGCCGCGGGCTACGGCGAGCCCGCGGAGATCGCCGCGTCCGTGCGCGCGGTCCTGGCGCTGCACCCGGTGGACCGCGCGCGCGTGTTCGTCGCGGGCCTGTCGTCGGGCGGCGCGGAGGCGGCGGTCATGCTCGCCTGCTATCCGGACCTGTTCGCCGCCGGCGCCGTCCACTCGGGCGTCTCGTACGCGCTGGTCTCCGACGCGGCGGGCGCGCTCGAGGTGATGAAGCGCGGGCCCGAGGGGCGCCGCGGCGGCGGGCTGTGCGACCCGGCGGCGTCCTCCGGCGGCGCGCTCGTCGTCCACGGCGCGGCGGACCCCGTCATCGCTCCGGCCAACGCGGACCGCCTCGTCGCCGATTTCTCGGGCGGGCCGTCGCGCAAGGTCCTCGTCGAGGGGCTGGGCCACGCGTGGAGCGGCGGGCCGGCGGGCCTGCCCTACTCCGACCCCAAGGGTCCCGACGCGACCGCCCTGATGTGGGCCTTCTTCACCGGTCCCGGCGGGACGGCACGACTATTGCCTCCGGACGGCGGGAAGGGTATAAAGTAGACGATGCGCGAATATTGCGAACTTCCGGACCGCCGCCGCCGCACGCTCGCGTTCGTGCTCGCGGGCGGCAAGGGCCAGCGCCTCGAGCCGCTGACCGTGTACACGCCCAAGCCCGCGGTCACCTTCGGCGGCATCTACCGGATCGTCGACTTCACGCTCAGCAACTGCCTGAACTCGGACATCCGCAACATCTACTGCCTGGTCCAGTACAAGTCGGCGGACCTGATCCGCCACCTGCGCGACGGCTGGGAGATGTACTTCTCGACGGCGCGCGGCGAGTACCTGGAGGTCATCCCGCCCCAGTACGCCGACCGCGACTCCTCCTACGCCGGCACCGCCGACGCGATCTACCAGAACCTGTACCTCCTCGAGCAGGAGGCGCCCGACCACGTGATGATCCTCGCCGGGGACCACATCTACAAGATGGACTACCGGAAGATGGTCGAGATGCACCGCGAGAACGACGCCGACCTGACCGTCGGCGCGGTCGAGGTGCCGCTGCGCGAGGGCAAGGGCTTCGGCATCGTCCAGGCCGAGGCCGACGGGCGCATCGTCGGCTTCCAGGAGAAGCCGAAGGAGCCGGCTCCGATCCCGGGCAACCCCGAGAACTGCTTCGCGTCGATGGGCATCTACGTGTTCAAGCCTCAGGTGCTGGCCGAGCTGCTGCGCCGCGACTCCGCCGACGCGGCGAGCAGCCACGACTTCGGCAAGGACATCATCACCAAGATGGTCGGCACGCACCGCGTGTTCGCCTACAGCTTCATCGACGAGAACCGCAAGACCGCCAAGTACTGGCGCGACGTGGGGACGCTCGACGCCTACTACTCGGCGAACATGGACCTGATCGGCGTGGACCCGATCCTGAACCTGTACGATTCTTCCTGGCCGATCCGCACCGCGCGCATCCAGGCGCCGCCGCCGAAGACCGTGTTCCGCATCGACGGCCGCACCGGGACCGCGCTCGACTCGACGCTGTCGCCGGGCTGCATCGTCAGCGGCGGCGTCGTCGTCCACTCGATCCTGTCGCCGCACGTGAACGTGCACAGCTGGGCGCACGTCGAGGACTCGATCCTGTTCGAGGGCGTGGACGTGGGCCGGCGCGCGAAGGTGCGCCGCGCGATCGTCGCCGAGGGCGTGCGCATCCCGCCGGACGCGGTGATCGGCTACGACGCCGAGAGCGACCGCGAGCGCTTCCAGATCACCGAGAGCGGCGTGGTGATCGTCTCCAAGGACGCGCGCATCTAGCGCGCGGCGTCAGCGGACCTTGTCGAGGAGGCGCTGCGCTTCGGCCTGCAGGTCCCGCGTCGCGCGGTCCAGGTCGCGGGCGCCGCGGTCCAGGTCCATGCTCTCGAACGAGTAGCCGGCGCGCATCAGGTCCATCGACGCGAAGCCCGCGTCGAAGACCAGCCAGTGCGCGTCGGACTGCAGCCAGCCGGCCTTCGCGGAGAGGTTCTGCGCGGACGCGACGAGCGTCGGGTCCTTGCCGGCGACCTGCGAGGACAGCGAGCGCAGCTGGTCGAGGCTCCACTGCGCGTCGCGCGCGACGCGGGCGAGGTCGCGCGTCATGTTCTGGAGCTCCCAGCGCAGGTTCGGGTCCTGGCGGCCGGGCTGCTGCGGGGCGCGCACGCGGTTCATCAGCCAGCGCAGGTCGTCGCGCAGGCGGGAGGCGTCCTGGCGCGAGCGCTCCAGGTCCCAGGCCAGCGAATCGAGACGCTGGGCGGTCCCGGCGTCGAGCGCCTTCACGGAGGCGGCGCGCTGCGCGCGGACGGTCGCGTGGATCCGGGCGGCGAGGTCCTCGAACGAGGCCGTCGCGACCGGGGCGGCGGACGCGCGGACGGCGAGGACGAGCAGGGCGGCGGCGAGCGTGCGGACCATGGGGCCTACCTCCGTAAGGGGTCTTTAGTCCTACGAGAGGATTCTACCGCGCGCGCAGACCGAAACGCAAGGACTTCGGCGCCCGTCCGGCGGACCGCGCGGAGGCGACGGCGGCCTCCAGCGCGGCGAGCGACTCCGGCGTCAGCAGGGCCGCGCTCGCGCGCAGCTTGGCCAGGCCGCGCTCGAGCAGGTAGGCCGCGCCGTCCCGGCCGCCGGGAAGGGTCAGCCGGTGCAGGCCGGCGGCGACCTGGATCAGCCCTTGGAGCAGGAGCTTCTCCGCGCCGGAGGCGGCCTTCCAGCCCTCCTCCAGCTCCTCGTGGGCCTCGAAGAAGCGGCCCTCGGCGCCGAGCGCGTCGGCGCGGTCGAGCCAATGGCGGAGAGGGCGGGCGCTCACCGCTCGCGGGGCGGCAGCTTCTTGACGAGGAACCACAGCTTCCCGTCGGCCCACTGCCCGCGCGCGGTCGCCTCGGCCTGCGCGCCGTGGCCGGCGTAGATGTCCACGCGGCCCGGGCTCTTGATCGCGCCGCCGGTGTCCAGCGCGAAGGCGAAGCGCGCGGTCGGGAACTGGCCGAGCACGCGGCCCGTCTTGTCGGCCTGCGGCGAGGTCGTCGTGAAGAACGCGAGCGCGCCCAGCGGGAAGACGGCCGGGTCGATCGCGATCGAGCGCGCGGGGACCAGCGAGCACTCGGCGGCGCCGTACGGCTCGCCGTCCTCGGGCAGGGGGGCGACCTCGAAGAAGGTGTAGCGCGGGTTCGTGGACAGGATCCAGGACTCGGCGTCGGGGTTGGCGCGCAGGTAGTCGTGCATCTTGGGGAAGGTGATCTCGTCGCGCGCGAACGCGCCGGTCCTCACCAGCGTCAAGCCGACCGAGTTGAACGGGCGGCCGTTGGTGCCGGCGTACTTCACCAGCACCTCCTTGCCGCTCGCGAGCTTCAGGATCCCCGAGCCCTGCACGTGCAGGTCCATGACGTCGAGCGGGTCCTTGAGCCAGGCGACCTCGAGGCCCTTGCCGGCGAGCGTCTTGCGCCGGTCGATCTCCTCGCGCGTCCAGTACGGCGTCACGCGCTTGTCCTTGCCGACGCGTCCCAGGACCAGGGAGTCCCCGCCGCCGTTCTTGCCGAAGGCGGCCAGGTCCACCTCGACCATGTCCGGCGGGCGGCGGTACAGCGGGCGCGCGTAGCCCGGCGCCTTCTTGAGGCTGGCCTTCAGCGTCGGCTGATAATAGGAAGAGAACACGACGCGCCCCTGCCCGTCCAGGCCGGCCGACTGGAACACGTCGAAGCCGGCGCGCACGCGCGCGTCGAACTCGTCGGCGCTCTTCGCGGTCGCGGCGATCGCGGCGATCTCCTTGGCGGAGTCGATCAGCGCGGCGGGGGCGTAGTCGCGGCCGGCGAGGCGCAAGGCCTTGTTCGGCGGCAGGGACTCCAGGTACTTCACGGCCTTCTTCGCGGCCTTGATCAGGCCGGCCTTGGCCTTGAACGACTCCTCGAAGCGCGGCAGCGCGTCCTCGGCGACGAGCGTCAGCGCGGGTCCGGAGGCGGGGGCCGTCGAGACGGCGGGGGGCGGCATCGCGGGGCCGCCGGCGCCGACGGGGGGCTGGGCGGAGGCGGAGGCCGCGGCGAGCAGGAGAGCGAGGAGCATCATCCTTCGGGCTGGAAGCTGTCGACCACGGCCTGGAATATCGGCAGCGTCTGCTGGTAGGCGTCCGACGGCGCCGAATGGGAGATCTCGAAGAAGCCCTTGCCGGACGGGATCAACACGGCGTCCTCGCGCTGCATGTACAGGACCTTGTAGCCGTGCTCCGGGTGCCGCGGGCTCTCGGAATGGACCGCGTACACCGTCCGGCCGGACACTCGCCGGGTCTCCAGGGGGCTCGGCTTCTGGCCGGCGAAGCGCATCGCGTCCCAATACTGCTGCGGCGTCTTGACCTGGCCGTTGACGCCGTCGTAGTAGTCGACCGAGATGACGACCTTGCCGCGCAGGGGGCCGCTCATCGTCCCGAACATCATCACGAGCGGGCCGCCGGTCCCGTGCTCCTCCATCGCCTTCCACGCGGAGGGGGCGCGGCAGCGGAACTTCCCGTGCCGCTCGTCGAAGTCGATCATCGGCTCCCCGGCGACCGTCGCGACGACGGGGACGGGGTCGGGCTCCTTCGGCGGCGCCTTCTTGCAGGCGGCGGCGAGGGCGAGCAGGGCGAGGGCGAGGCGTTTCATCGGCGGCGTCCTTTGGCGGCGCGGACTTCGGCGAGGAGCGCGGCGTCGCCGGAGCGGAGGGCGGCCTCCTCGGCGTTCTGGAGGAGCACGGCGCGCTCGACGCCGTTCGGGGCGTCCAGCGAGAGGGCGAGGTAGTGCCGGGCGAGCGGGGCGGCCGACGCGGCGGCCGCCCGGTCGGCGTCGGCGGACAGCGCGGTCAGGCGGTCCCGCGTCTCGGCGGCGGACGCCGCCAGCTCGCGCTGGGCGCGCGTCATCGCGGCCAGGTCCAGGGCCTTGGCCGTCTGCTCGTCCCGGGTCGCGGCGGGGCGCGCGCGCGCGGCCCGGACGCGGCGGGATTGGACGGCGCCCGCGTCGTCGAGGTCCATCGCGTTGACGGCGGCGTCCCGGTAGCGCGCGCGCAGGGCCCGCTCCCATTTCGGGCGCGAGGCGATCATCGCGCGGTAGTCCGCCATCTCCTGCGGGTCGATCGCCGCGCCCGGCGCGTTCGCGACGCGCGAGGCGACGTAGAGGTTCTTCGTCGTCCAGGCCTCGACCTCGTCGTCGACGATCAGCGCCAGCGGCAGGTTCCCGCGCGCCATCTCCTGCATCACCGGGTCGCGGCGGTCCTGCCAGGCGTGGGTCAGCTCGTGGACGAGCAGGGCGTCGTTGTCCGCGGCGAAGGCCGCGACGGCCTCCGGGTGGGCGGCGAGATAGGCGTTCAGCGCCGGGCCCGAGGCCAGGGACTTGGTCAGCGCGGGCCGCTCCTTCGGCGGGACGACCCCCGCGGCGGCGGCCAGCACGGACGCGCGGTCCACGACGAGGGCGCGGCGGCGGTAATCGTAACGGGCGGCGTCGGACGAGAGGTCCTCGACCAGGATCGGCGGCAGGTCGGGCGTCCCTGCGTCCCCCGCGAGCCGCGCGAGGACCTTCCGGCCGAAGGGGTCGGCGCCCAGGCGCCGCGCGGCCGCGGCGCGCAAGGCGTCGCCGGCCCGCCGTTCGGCGTCGTCGAAGTAGGGGAGCGGGACGCGCGGCCCCGGCGCGCCGGCGCGGACCGGCGCGGCCGCGGCGCGGCGCTCGGCGGGCGTCCGCGCCTGGTCGAAGAACGCGGCGATCGACGCCAGGCTGCTCCCGGTCAGGCGCCTCAGGTCGGCCGCGCTCGCGCGCGCGTCCAGCGCCTTGGCGACCTCGGGCGGCAGGTCGCCCTTCAGCGCCTCGGCCGCGGCGCGGTCGGCCGGGCTCAGCGGGTCCCGGGCGAGCAGCAGCTCGAGCCGTTCGAGCGCGAGGCGGCGCGTGCCCAGGTCGATGCGCGTCAGCACGGCGGCGAGCTGGTCGGCGGTCAGCGGGGCCTTCGTGCGGGCGTCCAGCACGCGGCCGTCGTCCTCGAGGCGCAGGCCCTCGCCGCGCAGCGCCTCCTTCATCCCGTCCGAGACGCCGGACGCGCGCCAATCGGCGACCGTCGCGGCGCCGCAGGGGGCCGCGGTCAGGAGGGCGACGGCGAGCAGGAGGGGTC
>JACQBB010000207.1 GCA_016194625.1 Elusimicrobiota bacterium
CCCGGCGCATCCCCTGCTCTCCGTGGCGACGTCGCTGGGGCTGGTCGCCGTGTTCGTGGCCTGGCAGGTCGCCTATCGCAAGGGGCTGCTCCCGGAGGACGCGGCCGGGACGCTGGCGTTCAGCTGGGCGACCAGCGCGGGGATGGCGTTGTGGGCGACGTTCTTCATCTTCTCCATCGGGACCAGCGCGGCGGAGCTCGTCCTTTCGGCGGCCGACCCCGGGTCCGCCGTATCGCGCCTCCTGCCCGCGGCGGCGGCGGCGGTCTCGCTGGTGGTGGCCGCGCTGGGCTTGGGCGAGGCCGTGCGGGGCCCGCGCGTGGTGGAGGTCGAGGTGCCCGTGCGCGGCCTGCCTCCGGCCCTGCGCGGCCTGCGCATCGCCCAGCTCAGCGACCTGCACGTGGGCGCCACCGTGCGCCGCGCCCAGGTCGAGCGCGTCGTGCGTCTGACCCTGGAGGCCGCGCCGGACCTGATCGCGGTCACCGGCGACCTGGCCGACGGCGATCCGGCGCGGCTGGCGCGGCACGTCGCGCCGCTCTCCGGCCTGACGGCGCCGCTGGGCGTCTTCTACGTCCCCGGCAACCATGAGTACTACTGGGACGCGCCGGCGTGGATCGCCAAAGCGCGAGAGCTGGGCATGACCCCGCTCATCAACGAGAACCGCGTCGTCGGCCGCGACGGCGCCAAGCTTCTGGTCGCGGGGGTCCCCGACGAGCAAGGCGCCCTGTTCGTGCCCGGCCATGCGCCCGACCACGCCCGCGCGGCCGCGTCGTCCGAGGACGCCCACGCCCGCGTCCTGCTGGCCCACCGTCCCGACGGCGTCCCGGCGGCGGCGAAGGCCGGCTTCGACCTCCAGCTCTCCGGCCACACCCACGGCGGCCAGTTCTTCCCGGCCAGCCTGTTCATCGGCCTGTTCCACCGCCATTCGCGGGGCTTGAGCCGCCACGACCGCCTGCGCGTGTACGTGAACCCCGGCACCGGTTATTGGGGACCCGCCCAGCGCTTCGCGGTCCCGGCCGAGATCACGGTGCTGACCTTGGTCGAAGAGCGCGCGTAGCGCGCTTTACCGGGAATTTGCCGTCCCGTAACGGGTCGGGGGTGGATGGGCGCCCTGGGGAGCGCTATCCTCACCGGCATGAAGAACCTCTATCCGCTCGTCTTCGCGGCCGTCCTCGCCGCCTGCGCCGGAGCCCGCTCCCGCCCCGTCGTTCCCCCGACCGAGCCCGCGGCCGGCGCCAGGGCCGAAGCCCTGGCGCCCTTGCCGGAGCTCGCGACTCTGAAGATGCCGTGCCTGGGCTACGCGATGCACGCCCTTTACCCTACGGACGCGAGCGCGACGGCGGAGGAGCGCGCGAAGACCGAGGCCCAGAACTACGCCTACGTCTTCGAGGACGCCCAGCATGAGAAGGAATACGTCGAGTGCCTGGAGAAGGACCCGGGTTCCGACGACTACAGGAAGTACCACGCGGACGCCGTCCGCTACTTGAAGGGCGCGCAGGACTCGCGCGACCGCTACGCCGCGGCCCTGCCCGAGGGCAAGCGCATCGCCTCGGTGACGACGACCTTCTCGGACGTGGACGCCAAGCGCGGACGGGCCGCCACCAAGGTCACGCTCAACGACGGCAGCAGCGCCGTCACGGTGACCGAGTTCGAGAAGATGAACCCCTGACGGGGCGTCAGTCCTCGGACGCGGCGAACGGCTTCTTCGTCAGCCTCCCGCCGTCGGCGGCCAGCGCCTCGACCTTGGTCTTGGCGTCCTCGAGGCGCTTGGTGAGGTCCTTGGAGAGGGCGACGCCCTTCTCGAAGAGCGCCAGCGACTCGTCCAAGCCTTTGTCGCCGGCCTCCAGCTCGCGCACCAGCTCCTCGAGGGCCTCGAGCGACTTCTCGAACGACTCGGCCTTCTCGGCCTTGGGCTTCGTCATGACTTCACCTCGCAGAGGATCTCGCCTTCGTGCAGGCGCACGCTCACCTCGTCGCCGCGGCGCACCTGCGACGCCTTGGTGAGCGCCTTGCCGGCCTTCGTGGCGATGGCGTAGCCGCGGCCCAGCACCTTGAGCGGGGAGATGGCGTCCAGCCGCCCCGCGACGGCGCCCAGGCGCAGTCCCGTCGTCTCCAGGCGGCGGCGCATCGCCTCGGGCAGGCGGCCGGCCAGCTCGTCCACGCGCTGGGCGCGCTGTTCCCATAAGCGGCGCGGGTCCGACAGGAGCGGGTGCGCCGCGGCGTACTTGAGGCGCTGGGCCAGGCGCTCGACGCGGTCGCGCAGGGTCTGGAGCATGCCGTCCTCCAGCTCGGCGATGCGGTCGAGGACGGCGGCCTTCTCGGGCACCACCAGCTCGGCGGCGGCCGACGGCGTGGGCGCGCGCAGGTCGGCGACGGAGTCGGCGATGGTCCAGTCGGTCTCGTGGCCCACGCAGGAGACGACGGGGATGGCCGAGGCGGCGATCGCGCGCGCGACGGGCTCCTCGTTGAACGCCCACAGGTCCTCGATGGAGCCGCCGCCGCGGCCGACGAGCAGGACCTCGGTGTCGGGGGCCAAGGCGTTGAAGCCGCGGATCGCCGCGGAGATCTCCTCGGCGGCGCCGGGGCCTTGGACCTTCACGGGCCATATCCGGATGTCGAGGCCGGGCCAGCGGCGGGACAGTACGTTGATGATGTCGCGGACCGCCGCTCCCTGGCCGGACGTGACGACACCCACGACCTTCGGGTAGGGCGGCAACGGTTTTTTGCGGTCCTCGTCGAACAAGCCTTCCGCCTGCAATTTGGCTTTCAACTGCTCCAGCGCCAGCTGGAGAGCGCCTTTCTCGCGCGGCTCGGCGGCCGAGATGATGAGCTGGAGCTCGCCGCGCGGCTCGTAGGAGGTGACCCGGACCCGCGCCAGGATCTTGAGGCCGTCTTGAAAACGGAACTTCACGCCGAACGAAGCGCCCTTGAACAGCACCGCGCGCACCTGCGCCTTCTCGTCCTTCAGGCTCAGGTAGGTGTGGCCGGAAGGGTAGGCCTTGCAGTTGGAGATCTCGCCCTCGACCCACAGCTCGGGGAAGGACGACTCGAGCAGGCCGTGGACCTGGGCGTTCAGCTCGGAGACCGTGTAGACGCGACGGTCGGCGGGCATGTCAGTCCGCGCGCGGGCGCGTGTAGAAGGCCAGCGCGAGCGAGGCCGCGGTCCAGCCGAGCAAGTGGAGGAACAGGCTCTGGCCGCGCGAAGCCAGGGGGCCGGCGATCCAGGCGATCAGCGCGACCGTCAGGAGGATCGCCGTCTTCTCGACGACGGAGCGGGGGCCGACCCAGGAGATCAGCAGGGAGGCCAGCAGGCCCGTCACCAGGCACGCCGGGCCGCTGTGCAGGCCGGGCACGAAGTAGAGGATCAGCCCGACGATGAGTCCGCCGACGAGGACGCGCATGAGCCGATGATACCAAACCGCGCGCGTCAGCGCCGAGCGGGGCGCCGGGCGGCCAGAGCCATGCGCTCCGGGATCAAAGCCACCCGGGCGCCCAGCTTCACCGCCGCGCGCTCGTAGAGGCTCAGCAGGTGGTCCGAGCCGGCTTTCTCGAGGCGCGAGACGTGGGTCTGCCGCATCCCCATCGCGACGGCGAGCTCGTGCTGGCTCATCCCGAGGAGGCGCCGCAGAAGCGCCACTTGGACCGGGAGCGGCCGTCGCGACAGCTCTTCGAAGTATTCGGCCGCGTACTCGGGGTCGTCCCTCAGCGCGATCATGACGTCCGCGTCCAGTCCGGTCTCCGCGCGTTTCTTCATCGTCTTCCCTCCCGGACGAGCTTCATTCGGCGATAGGCCTTCTCGATCTCCCGGCGCGGCGTCTCCGCCGACTTCTTCTCGAACGCCGACAAAAGCCACATCTCATCCCCCAAGACGGTGAAGAACACGCGGTAGGCGACGCCGTCGTACTCCCGCTTCAACTCGCGGAGCGGTTCCCAGCCCCGGAGGAGGCGGACGGTGACGTTCATCGTCTCCGGCCAGAAAGATTCCAGCGTCTGCAGGTCGATGTCGAGTTTGGCGGCGGCTTTCCGGGTCCGGGGAGAGCTCCGGAGGGCGGCCAGGAAATCGCGGACCTCGCCGCCGTCGCTGTGGGGATAGTCGCGTCTCCGCAGGGCCATGCATACCTCTTTCAGTATATACCCAAGGATGTATTTCGTCCAGGGTCCGGAACGTCTGAGATATACGATGAAGGGGGCGGAAAAGTTCCGTGTTTCGTTCCAGAGGGGGCTTGACAATTTCCTATATTTACGGTATAAACAGAAATAAGAGAAAATCATGGTCCACCTGTCCGAGAAGAAGCAGGCGTTCATCGCGAGATACGGCGAGATGGCCAGCCATTGGGGCCTGAACCGGACCGAGTGCCAGATCCACGCGCTCCTGTTCCTGTCCCCGAAGCCTTTGGACGCCGAGGAGATCTCCGAGACCCTGTCGGTCGCGCGCTCGCATGTCAGCAACAGCCTGCACGAGCTGCAGAGCTGGGGGATGGTCAAGTCGGTCCGCGTGCTGGGCAGCCGGCGCGAGTATTTCGAGACCCACGCCGACGTCTGGGACATGTTCCGTCAGGCGGTCTCCGAGCAGAAGCGCCGCGAGATCGACCCCTGGATGCGCTCCCTGCGCGAGGCCGTGGACGAGCTGGACGACGGCACGAAGGACGGCGCGTACGCCAAGAAGCGCGTCGGCGAGATGCTGGAGTTCTTCGACACCTTCTCCAAGTGGTACGAGGACATCCGCCGTCTGCCCACGCCGCTGGTGCGCAAGTTCCTGACCTTGGGCGGCAAGGCGGTGTCGCTGCTGGGGCTGCGTCCGGGCTGAATTTTTTTGACGTAAGTTTTCACTCGCGACAGGAATATCAGGAACATGGAGGTTCACCCCATGGAGAACGAGATACGGACGCCGGCGCACTCGCCCGACTACCGGGCGGGACTGGAGCGGGCGATGAGCATGATCTGGACGGAGAAGCAGAGGCACTCGGTGATCAGCCCGGAGTATTTCGCCTTGGCGAAGCTCTGGGACGCGATGTACCGCGAGGCGAATCCGAAGGACGTCCACTGAGGAGGCGGTCATGGGTTTTTCCACGACGGTGAAGGCGGCGTGCGTCGGTCTCCTGGTCCTCGTCCTCTCGATCCCCGCGTGCCAGATCACCTCGCTCGTCGGCGAGCGCCAGCAGCGGCGCGACGAGGCCGTGCGCGAGATGCAGGCGTCCTGGTCGTCGGCGCAGACGGTCGACGGGCCGTTCTTGCGCCTGCCGATCCGCTCCCTCGACAAGGACGAGAAGGGACGGACTTTCTGGCGGAAGCGGACCCTGTTCGTCCTGCCGGATTCCCTGGACGCCCAAGGCGAGTTGAAGACGGAGGAGCGCCATCGGGGCATCTACCGGACCGCGCTCTACACCGCGGCGCTGACCCTGCGCGGACGCTTCTCGCCGCCGGACATGGAGAAGCTGGACTTGAAAGGCTGGGAGATCGAGTGGGACCGGGCGAGCTTCCTGCTCGGCGTCTCGGACTTGCGCGGGTTCAAGGGCGACGGCGTCGTCGATTGGGGCGGCAAGACCATCCCGCTCGACACCGACAAGCTCGACGGCCCGGCGGGGCAGGCGCTGTCGGCTCCCGTGCCGGTCGGCGCTCTGACCGACGCCCCCCGGACGGTCGATTTCTCCCTGAACATGGGCCTGATGGGAAGCCAGAGCCTGCGCTTCGTCCCCGTCGGCCGGACCACCTCCGTGTCCTTGAGGTCCTCGTGGCGCGCGCCTTCGTTCCGCGGCGACTTCCTGCCCGAATCGCGGACCGTGGACGCGAGCGGGTTCAGCGCGACGTGGAAGATCATGCACTTGAACCGGAGCCTGCCGCCGGCCATGCTCGACGCCGCGCCGGGGGCGGGCGCGGCGCAGTTCGGCGTGGACCTGTTCGTTCCCGTCGACCAGTACACCAGCGTCAACCGCGCGCTGAAGTACGAGCTCCTGTTCGTGTTCCTGACCTTCCTGGTCTTCTTCTTCACCGAACACTTCCAGGAGAAGCGCCTGCACCCGATGCAGTACCTGCTCGTCGGCGCCGGGATCGTGCTGTTCTACCTGCTCCTGCTGTCCTTCTCGGAGCATCTGCCCTTCCTGGCGGCTTACGCTCTGGCCGCGGCGGCGATCGTCGCGGTCGTGGTCGGCTACGCCCACGCCGTGTTCGGGAAGGGCCGGGTGACGGCGGCGCTGGCCTCCTTCCTGACCGGTCTGTACGCCTACCTGTACACCCTGCTCCGCCTGGAGGACTACGCCCTCCTGCTCGGAAGCCTGGGCCTGCTGTCCACGCTGGCGGCCGTGATGTACTTCACCCGCAGGTTCGACTGGTACGCGCAGGAGCGCGCGGCGGCGGACCCGAGGTGAGGGGTGGCGCGCGCGGCCCTCGCGGGCTATGATGGGGCCATGGATCGCGAGGCCGCGCTGCGCCGCTACCGCCTGGCGATGGCGGCGTTCATCGCCGGCTTGGTCGTCAGCGGTCTGACGGCGTTCCCGCTGCTGACGGAACTGCGCCTGCTCGAGCGTCTGCTCGGGGTCGCGCCGGACGCGCCGCCGGCAGCGTACGCGGGGCTGCGCTTCTGGATCGCGACGGTGGGCGCCGGACTGGAGCGCACCTACGCCGCTTATCCGTGGGTCGCGTATGGGACCGACTGGCTCGCGTTCGCGCACGTCGCGATCGCCGTCTTTTTCATCGGGCCGCTCGTCGACCCGGTACGCAACAAATGGGTCGTGCAGTCGGGGCTGATCGCGTGCGCGCTCGTCGTCCCTCTGGCGCTGGTCGCGGGTCCGATCCGGGGGATCCCGTTGTACTGGCGCCTGATCGACTGTTCGTTCGGCGTCCTCGGCGCGCTGCCGCTGTGGTACTGCCTGCGCCTGACGCGGGCCCTGGAAGCGGACCGGGACTGAGCGGCGTCAGCCGCGCAGAGCCTTGAGGCGCTCGGCGATGCGCTTCTCGTCGCCCTGGTCGGTGGGCTCGTAGAAGCGCTTGGGGTCGGGCATGTACTCCTGCTTCACCCAGTGGCCGGGGAAGTCGTGGGCGTACTTGTAGCCCTTGCCGTGGCCGCGCTCCTCGGCGTCCATGCTCGCGTCGCGCAGGTGCAGCGGCACCTCGCGGGCGGGGCCGTTGCGGACCTCGTTCAGGGCCGCGTCGACGGCGAGATAGGCCGCGTTCGATTTGGGCGCGCAGGCGACGAACACCGCCGCCTGCGACAGCGGTATGCGCGCCTCGGGCATGCCGA
>JACQBB010000180.1 GCA_016194625.1 Elusimicrobiota bacterium
ATAATGGTTACATTATGGCGGCCAACTCCCGGTTCGCGGTCGCGGTCCACGCGCTGGCGCTCCTCGCCTGGCACGGCGAGGACTGCCACAACTCGCGCGAGATCGCGGGCTCGGTCGCGACGAACCCCGTCGTCATCCGCCGCCTGCTCGCGCAGCTGGCGCGCGCGGGCATCGTGGAGTCCACGCACGGCGCGAAGGGCGGCTTCCGCCTGTCGCGCCCGGCCGCGAAGGTCTCGCTGTACGACGTCTACCGCGCCGTGGAGGAGGGCGGGTTCTTCGCCCTGCCGGAGAAGAAGAACGACAAGTGCCCCGTCGCCTGCCGCATGAAGGAGATCCTGGACGGCGTGTTCGCGCGCGTGGAATCCAAGGTGACCCCGGAGCTCAAGCGCGCGACGCTGGCCGACGTGGTGCGCCGCTTGCCGGGACGGGCCTGATTTTTTCGTTCCATAATTGTAACTGAGGAGGTTTCATATGTCCGTGACCGCACCCGCCGCCCACGCCGCGACCACCCCTGCAGCCGTGGAAGTTCTTCGTCGTCGAGGACCCGGCGCTGCGCGCCCAGCTCAAGCCCGCCTCCTGGGACCAGCCCCAGATCGTCGACGCGGACAAGCTCGTCGTCTTCGCGGTGAAGAAGGACTTCGGCGCCGCAGACGTGGAGCGCTTCGTCGAGCGCATCTCCGAGGTGCGCCGCCTGCCGACGCTCGCGCTCGAGGGCTACAAGAAGATGATGCTGGCCTCCGCCGCCCTCCCTCCCGAGCGCGTCGAGGCCTGGCTGATCCGCCAGGTGTACATCGCGCTGGGCGTGTTCCTGACCTCGGCCGCGGCGCTGGGCGTGGACGCCTGCCCGATGGAGGGCTTCGACAAGGACCGCTACGACGAGCTCCTCGGCCTGCACGCGAAGGGCTACAAGTCCGTCGTCCTCGCGGCGGCCGGCTACCGCGCCGCGGACGACGCCTACGCGGCGCAGAAGAAGGTGCGCTTCCCCAAGGAGGAGGTCGTCGCCCGGCTCTGACGGACCGGCCGGCGGCGCCTCCCCCGCGCCGCCGGCCTTTTTACCGGATACATCTGTAACATCGCTGATTACATATAAAGGAGAAGAACCATGAACACCGTCATCGTCTACCACAGCGGCTACGGCCACACCAAGGCCGTCGCCGAGGCCGTCGCGAAGGGCGCCGCGGCCTTCCCCGGCGCCGCCGCCGTGCTGATGAGCGCCGCGGACCCCGACTGGGACGCGCTGGCCGCCGCCGACGCCATCGTGTTCGGCACCCCCACCTACATGGGCTCGCCGTCCGCCGTCTTCAAGAAGTTCATGGAGGACAGCTCGAAGGCGTGGATGGAGCGGCGCTGGAAGGACAAGGTCGCCGCCGGCTTCACGATCTCGGCCAGCCAGAGCGGCGACAAGCTCAACACGCTGACCTCGCTGGCGGTGTTCGCCGCCCAGCACGGGATGGTCTGGGTCGGCGGGGACCTGATGCCCGGCAACAACAGCTCGAAGGGCTCTCTCGACGACCTGAACCGGCTCGGCTCGTTCCTGGGGCTGATGGCGCAGGGCAACGCCGACCAGGGCGTCGAGGGGATCCACCCGTCCGACCTGCGCACCGCGGAGTCGTTCGGCCGCCGCGTCGCCGAGTCCGCGGCGCGCTGGCAGGCCGGCGCCCTTGCGGCCGCGCGCTGAGAAACAATAAGGTGAGGGCATGAAAGCCATCGTCGTCCGCGCGTTCGGAGGGCCCGAGGTCCTCCGCGTCGAGACCCTGCCCGACCCGGCCCCCGCCCAGGGCCGGGTCGTGGTCGCGCTGAAGGCCGTCGGCGTCAATCCCGTCGAGACCTACGTGCGCTCGGGCAAGTACCCGCGCGTGCCGCCGCTGCCGTGGGTCCCGGGGTCCGACGCCGCCGGCGTCGTCGAGGCCGTCAGCGCCGGCGTGGGCGGCGTGAAGGCCGGCGACCGCGTGTACCTGTACGCGTACGGCGCGGGCTCGCCCGGCGTCTACGCGGAGAAGGCGGCGGTGGAGCCGTGGCGCGCGTTCCCCCTGCCGGACGGCGTCAGCTTCGAGCAGGGCGCCGCAGTCGGCGTGCCGTACGGCACCGCGCACCGCGCGCTGTTCGGCCGCGCGGCGGCGAAGAAGGGCGAGACGGTCCTCATCCACGGCGCCAGCGGCGGCGTGGGCGTGGCGGCCGTCCAGCTGGCCCGCGCCGCGGGCCTGACGGTGTTCGGCACCGGCGGCGGCCCGGACGGCGCGGCCTTCGTGAAGTCCCTCGGCGCGCACCACGCGCTCGACCACCGCGCGCCCGGTTATCAGGACGAGATCTCGCGACTGACCGGAGGGAAGGGCGTCGACGTCATCGTCGAGATGCTCGCCAACGTGAACCTCCCCGCCGACCTGGCGCTGGCCGCGCCGCGCGGCCGGATCGTCGTGGTCGGCAGCCGCGGGCCGGTCGCCGTGGACCCGCGCGGAGTGATGATGAAGGACCTGGCGGTGCTGGGCATGACGATGAGCAACGTGTCCGACGCCGACCGCGCGGCCATCCACGCCGAGCTGGGCCGCGGCCTGCGCGACGGCTCGCTGAAGCCCGTCATCGGCAGGAGCTTCCCCCTCGCCGACGCCGCGAAGGCGCACGCGGCCGTGATGGAGCCAGGCGCGCGCGGCAAGATCGTCCTCATCCCGTAAGGGGCCCCGACCGCGGCCGCGGCGGTTCTGCTAGAATCGCCCGATGCCTTCCCTCGAGGATTGGGGCTGGGACGCGCGCTGGGCCGCGGAGTTCGCCGCGGGCCCCGGGCGCGGCGTCGTCCCGGCGCGCGTGGTCTCCGAGCACCGCGGCGCGTACCGCCTCGTCGCCGCCGACGGCGAGCTCACCGCGCGGCTGCCGGGCGCCATGCGCCACAAGGCCGCCGCGCGCGCCGAGCTGCCCGCGGTCGGCGACTGGGTCGCCGTCGAGGCGGTCCCCGGCGAGCGCGCCGCCGTGGTGCGGCGCATCCTCCCCCGCCGCACGAAGCTCTCGCGGCGCGCCTCCGGCGAGGTCGAGGAGGAGCAGGTCATCGCGGCGAACCTGGACACGGTGTTCGTGACCACCGCGCTGAACGCGGACTTCAACGCGCGCCGCCTGGAGCGCTTCCTGACGGTGAGCCGCGAGAGCGGCGCCGAGCCGGTGATCCTCCTGAACAAGCTCGACGCCTGCCCGGACCCGGCGCCCTACCTGGCCGAGGCGAAGGCCGTCGCCGCCGGCGCCGCGATCGTCTGCATGAGCGCCAAGACCGGCGAGCGCCTCGCCGAGCTGGAGCCGTGGCTCTCGGCCGGCCGCACCGTCGGCTTCGTCGGGACCTCGGGAGTGGGCAAGTCCACCTTGGTCAACCGCTTGCTCGGCGAGGAGCGCCTGGCCGTGCGCGAGACGCGCGCGCACGACGAGCGCGGCAAGCACACGACCACGCGGCGCGAGCTGTTCCGCCTGCCCGGCGGAGCCGTCCTCCTCGACACGCCCGGGATGCGCGAGATGCAGTTCTGGGAGGCCGAGCGCGGCCTGGCTCAGTCGTTCGAGGAGATCGACGCGCTGGCCGCGTCGTGCCGGTTCGGGGACTGCGCGCACGGCTCGGAGCCGGGCTGCGCGGTGAAGGCCGGCGTGGAGTCCGGCGCGGTGACGCCGGAGCGCCTGGAGGCCTGGCGCAAGCTGAGCAAGGAACTCGACGCACGGAGGGTCAAGGACATGCGCAAGAACTGGAACAATCCGCCGAAGGGGTCCAAGTGACCGGCGGCCTGGGCTGGCTCGACACGACGGTCCTCCTCGTCTACTGCTGCACCCTCGGCGGCATCGGCTGGTGGGCCGCGCGCCGCAAGGCGCACACGACCGACGACTACTTCCTGGCCGGCCGGTCGATCCCGTGGATCATCACGACCGCCAGCTTCCTGGCGACCTGCATCTCCGCGCTGACCTTCGTCGGCACCCCCTCCGAGGGCTACGGCGCCGACTTCCGCTACATGTTCAGCAACGTGGGCGACATCGGCGCCGCGCTGTTCGTGGCGACCGTCCTGCTCCCGTTCTACCAGAGCCACAAGGTCACCTCGATCTACGAGGCCGTCGAGAAGAAGATGGGCCGCACGACGCGCCTGGCCTGCTCCGGCTACTTCATCCTGACGCGCACGCTCGCCTCGACCGTGCGCATCGTCGCGATCGCCAAGGTGCTGGAGGTCGTCAGCGGCGGGTCGCTGTCCTTCCCCGTGTGCGTGACCGCCACGGTGGTCGCGATCCTGCTCTACACGACCGCCGGCGGCGGACGCGCGATCGCCTGGACCGACACGATGCAGTTCTGCCTGCTCATCGGCGGCGCGGTGATCGCGCTGTTCTACATCGCGGCGCACGTGCCCGGAGGCTTCCCGGCCATCGTGGCGGAGGGCCGCCACGCGGTGAAGCCCGACGGGACGGTGTACAACAAGTTCAACTTCCTGGAGATGCTCAAGCCCGAGAACCTGAAGATGTTCTTCCTGATCGCCATCTGGGGCTTCTTCAACTCGTCGGCGGCCTACGGCACCGACCAGGACATGGTCCAGCGCCTGCTCGCCTGCAACGACGAGAAGAAGGCGCGCCGGGCCATGATCGTCTCGGGACTCGTCTCGATCCCGATCTCCGGCCTGTTCCTGTTCATCGGCGTGGCGCTGTACGCCTACGCGCGCGTCCACCCGGAGCTGATCGCGGGCATGACCGACAACGACCACATCTTCCCGCGCTTCATCCTGACGACCATGCCGCACGGCCTGCGCGGCCTGCTGCTGGCGGCGGTGGCGTCGGCGGCGATGGGCAGCTCCGACTCGGCGCTGGCGTCGCTGGCGACGGCGTTCACCGTGGACTTCTACAAGCCCTACTGGGGCAAGGACGAGACCGAGGCCTCGCTGGTGAAGGCCTCGAAGTTCTTCTTCGTCTGCTTCGGCGTCTTCTTCATCGTCTTCGCCCTGCTGATGCGCAACCTGGACAACCTGCTGTGGCTGGCCTTCCGCATGGTGGCCTACACCTACGGGCCCCTGCTCGGCACGGTCCTGGTCGCGACGCTCACGAACTGGAAGGTGGACGGACGCAAGGTGCTGGGCCTGATGCTGTCGTGCACGCTGCTCACCTTCACGCTGGCGATGACCGCCAAGTACCAGGTGGACCACCACACGGCCTCGGCGTTCTGGACCCAGCTGCACTCCACCTACTGGCGGCTGTACGTGATCTTCGGCGCGCTGGCCGTGCCGACCGGCTGCTGGATCCTGCGTGAGCGCTGAGGCCGCCCAGGGCGCGCGCGAGGGCCTGGCGCTGTTCGCGCTGTGCTGGCTGCTCGCCCGCGTCGAGATCGAGATCGAGGGCCCGAGCGGCTGGGCCGTCACTTTGCCGACCTGGCGCTGGGAGCCCGAGTGGTTCCTGCGCCTGAGCAACGGCAAGGCGGTCACCGGCTACCACGTCTACCTGTCGCTGTTCCTGATCGGCATGTTCCATCTGCCGCTCGCGTTCGTCGGCTTCAGCCGCGAGCTGTGGGCGAAGTGCCTGTCGTGCTACCTGCTGACGACCGCGGCATGGGACCTGCAGTGGTTCGCGTGGAACCCCGCGTGGGGCCTGCGCCGGTTCATGACCACGCCGGTGCCGTGGTTCCGCCGCAAGCTGCTCGCCTTCCCCGTCGATTACTACGCCGCGGTCGCGCTGTCGGGCCTGGCGACCTGGCTGATCTGGCGCCCGGGCGCGGAGCTGTGGCTGGCGCGGACCGCGACGGTGCTCGCCGCCAGCGTCCTGTCGCTGGCGGCCGCCGCGGCCCGACCGCCGCGGACGGAGTAGGGATCCCCGCATGCCGAAGCTCGCCGCGCTCCTGACGCTGCTGCTCCCGGTCTCCGCGGCCGCCCTGCCGATGGGCGTCACGAAAAGGAGCGCCCACAACTGGCGCGACAACATGGACGCCTCGCTCAACGAGACCAGCGGCAACTCGCAGACGCGGGCCCTGTCGGCCGGGAACCTCCTCGAGATCGCCGCCGGCTCGTGGGTGGGAGAACTGCACCTCGCCGTGCTCCAGAACAAGACCGCCGCGCAGATCACCTCCGAGCGTTACGACGCCTCCGAGAAGGTGCGCTACCATTGGCTCGACGGCAACTACGTCTTCGAGAAGCTGGCCTGGCGGCGCGACTGGGCCGCGCAGCTGGCCCGGCGCGTGGACGCCTCGGCGGGCCTGGGCCGGCAGCTCTACCGCTCCAAGACCGACGAAGTCATCCTGGACGCGGGCGGCGGCCAGATCTTCCAGCGCTTCTACGGCCCGGGCCAGACGGACACGCGCGGCGCGACCTACACGCTCTACGGCCGCTGGCACCACGACTTCCTGAAGGGAGCCTCCTTCCAGCAGGAGGCGGAGTACATCCACAACGTCACGGACGGCCGCGACGCGCACCTGAAGTTCGTCACCACGGTCAGCGCGCCGGTCTCCCGCCGCCTGTCCCTGCGGTTCAACTACGAGTTCGACCGGGCCGGCCTGGTGCCGGCGGGCACCCAGCGCGTGGACCGCACTTTGGGCGCGGGGATTTCCGTGGCCCTCGGCAACCTGGACTTCGCGGCCGACCCCGACCTCGACGCCGACACCGGCGAGATCACGCCCGCCGGGAACTAGCCGCTACGGCGTGTTCGGGCAGCCGGCGTCCGACATCTGCTTCTTGGCGTCGTTCGCCCCCTTCACCGCGGCGCCGCAGGCCACGGAGCCGCCGATCGGGTTGACGACGATCGACCCGCAGAGCGCCTTCTCGGAGTCCCTGAAGGCGTCGTAGAGCTTGAGCGCGGCGTCGCACTTCTGCTGGAGCGCCTGCGACTGCTGCTGTTGCTGCTGCTCCTGGACGCGCTGGACCCACTGAGCCGCGGTCGTCAGGCATTGGTTGTAGTCGCCGGCCTGCCGCTGGCGGCAGTCCTCCGCCTCCGCCACGGTCCTGCGGAGGGTGTCGCGCTCGGCGCGCAGAGCCGGGCACTTGGGGTCGTCGGGCTTCTCGCACTGCTTGTTGACGCGCGGATTCTTGGAGTAGACCTTCCTCAGGTTGCAGAGCTGGGCGCTGCCCGGAGGGTACGGCTGGCAGGAAGCGGCCGCCATCTGACGGCCGTTCTCGTCCTGCGCGGCCTGGAGGCGGCGCAGGGAGGAATCGATGTCCCGGAGCTGCCAGTCGAGATCCTGGCTGCATTGGGCGGCCGTCACGCTGGGCGCGACGTTCCAGCCCCGGACGTCCGGGCACTGCTGGGCGGACGCGGCCGAGGCGAGGAGGAGGAGGAGGGCGTGGAGGGCGATCATGGGGGCTCCTAGGGTTTTTCCGGGCAGCGGGCCGCCGCCAGCTCTTTGCGGACGAGCTTCAGGGTCTCCAGCACGCCCGACCACCGGCCGCCGCCGGCCGGGTAGTCGGCGGCCGGCAGGAGCCAGGCCGGGACCTCGGCCTTCAGCCGGTCGTGCGCCTTCTTGAGGGCGCCGCAGCGGCCCGCGTCGGCGGGCGGGACGGGCTCGGCCGGCGTCTCCTTCGGAGCGGAGGCGAGGCACCCTTCCTCCGCGGCGAGGGCTTTGCCGAACTCGGCCTTGGCGGCCTCCAGCTCCGCGTCGTTGAGCTTGCGGACCTGCGCCAGACTCGCGCAGTGCGCGGCCGCCTCCGGGACGGCCGGCTTCTCGCAGGACAGCGCCTTGGCGGCCCCGGCGTGCTCGTCTTGGAGGCGGGCGTGGACCTCCACCCGCTGGGACAGGACGCGGACGCGCGCGGCTTGCTCCGCGCAGACCTCCGCGGCGGCCGGCGAGGCGGCCAGGGACAACGCCAGGATCACGAGGGGTTTGGGCATGGTGGACCTTATACTTTTTACGGTGCGGGAATTTCCAGCGCCCGGCTTCGGCCGCGCCGTCCTCCGCGGAGATTCGCGCGACTTCCGCGCGGAGTTCACGCGCACGCTGGACGCCTTCGCTTCGAAGATGGAGACGCTCTGGCGCGAGTCGGCGTCTTTCCCCGCGCCCTAGACCCCCGCCGGCAGCTTCGAGCGCATCATCGCCCGGCGGTCGATGCGCCGCCCGTCCACGATGAAGGTGCCGTCGCCGACGGCGTGGAGCGTCCGCTTCTCCTTGCGGGACTCGTCGCGCCACGCCGCGACGCCCTCCAGGACGACGATGTCGTGAGCGGCGACGATGTCGACGACGCGGCACTCGATGTTCGCCAGGCACTCGCGGATCAGCGGCGCGCCGACTTTCTCGGCCTTCATCCGCGTCAGGCCGAACCGCGCGAACTTGTCCGTGTCCGCGCCCGAGCAGGTCCCGACGCCGACGACCTCGTCGATCTGGTCCGCGCCGGGGATCGCGAGCACGCACTCCCGGGTCCGCTTCAGCGCCTTGTAGGAATGGTTCCACGGCCCCGTGGTCATGGCGAACCGCGGCGCGAAATCCACGACCATCGTCCACGAGATGGTCATGACGTTGTCCTTGCGCCCGTCGCCCGTCGTCACCAGGACGACCGGCCCGGGCTCCACCAGCGTGAACGCCCGTCTCAACGGCATCGGTCTCATGCTCATCGGCGGCCTCCGGAAACCCTCTCCTGCGGAGAGACGCAACATTCGCCCCCGTCGTCCGCCGAGCGGGCCCGGGCCCGGACGCGCTGGGCCCTAAGACCCTCGCCCGCCCGCGCCGGCGCGCTATCATATACCCCATGGACGCCATGACCTTCCTGCGCGAGCACGCGCCGCTGTTCGCCGGACTTTCCGACGAGTCCCTCGCCGCCCTCGCCGAGGCCTCCCAGCTCCTGTCCTTCAACGCCGGACAGTCCATCCTCCTGAAGGGGACGACCGTGGACGGCCTGCACGTGCTCGTCGCCGGCACGGCGGGCGTCTACGCCAAGCAGGCCAACAAGGGGATCGTCCACGTCGCGACCCTCGCGCCCGGCGACGCGTGCGGCGAGACGTCCATCGTCGAGATGGGCGTCGCCAACGCCACCGTGAAGGCGCTCGAGGACGGCGCGAAGGTCCTCCTGATCCCTCAGGAGGCGTTCCGGCACGTCCTCCAGCGCGACGAGGCCTTCGCCGTGCGCGTGAACACCCTCATCCGCTCGCGCCAGGCCGCCCCGCAAGTCCCCGCTTAGCGGCTCAGCCAGTCCCGCATCAGGACCTTGATCTGCGCCTGGTAGGGCGTCCCGCGCGCCTGACAGCGGGCCTTGAACGAGCCCAGGAGGTCTTCCGGGACCTTCATGCTGATGAGGCGGCTCTTCGGCGGCCGCGCCGGGCGCCGCAGCGAGCGGAAGTCCTCCAAGAAGCGCACGATCTGGTCGGGCTTCATCGCGCGGCACTGCTCGAGGTAGTCCTTGGCGAAGTATTGGACGGGTCTCATGGATGGAGCTCCTTGAGGGCGCGGATGTCCTCCAAGTCCTGAGGCCGCCCGCTGGCCTTCTTCATCGCGACGAGGTCGGCGACGGACAGCACGGGAAGCCGCCGCCCGCCCGACCGGACGCGCGCGGCGCGCATCTTCGCCAGGTCGTGGGTGATGACGATGTCGACGAGCCGCGTCGGGTCGCGCCCGTCCACGAAGCTCCAGGCGACGAGGTTGCGCTCGCGGATGTACTCCTCGCGGAAGTCGAACACCTCGGCGGCGGTCACGGGCAGGCGCGGCGTCAGTCCCAGCCCGCGCAGAGCCGTCTCGGCGGCGATGAAATCCCGCTTCTTCAGGCACAGGACGATGTCGAGGTCCACGGTGCCGCGCACGGCCCCGTGCAGGGCGACGGCGTAGCCGCCGGCGACGGCGAACGGGACCTTCGCGCGGGACAGGGCGTCGGAGACCTCGTAGAGCATCATGGTATATACCAGTATATACCCACTGTCTCTGTCCGTCAACCCCGGCCGCGCCTCAGACGGCCCGCAGGCCCGGCACCGCCCAGCGGCTCGTCACGACCTCGACGGCGGCCGCGGCGAGCGCGCGTCCGCTCGACGCGGCCTCGGAGCGCCCCCGGGCGAGCTCCAAGGCCCGGCGCGCGACCGCGAAGGCCGCGCGCGGGTGGCCCAGGCGCTTGGCGCGCGTGCGCATCGCCTTCATCCGGTCCGGGTCCGACAGCACGTCCTCGACCTTCGCGGTCAGCTGGGCGGCCGAGGCCGCCTTCACCGCGGCGCCGTTCTCCAGCAGGTAGTCGGCGTTGCGCTCCTCCTGCCCGGGGATCGGGTCCACCAGCGCCATCGGCAGGCCGCAGGCGAGCGCCTCGCTCACGGTCAGGCCGCCGGGCTTGGTCACCAGCAGGTCGGCGGCGGCCATCAGCGTGCGCATGCGGTCGGTGAAGCCGAGGATCTTGACGCGGTGGCGCGACGGCGGCCGGATCTTCTCCAGGCGCGCGCGCGCGGCCTCGTTGCGGCCGCACACGACGACGAGCTCGCTGGGGATGGTGGACGCCAGCAGCGCGCGGAAGTTCGCCTCCAGCGGGCCGACGCCGTGGCCGCCGGCGGCCTGCACGACCACCGGATAGCCGCCCGACAGGCCGAACTCCTTCAGCGCCGCCGCGCGGTCGACGCCGACGGCGAAGGCCGGGTCGATGGGGATGCCGGTCGTGACGACGGCCTCCGCGGCGACGCCGTGGGCGCGCAGGGACGCCGCGGCGAGCGGTCCCGCCACGCAGTAGCGCTCGGTCGGCTCGTGCACCCAGATGCGGTGCGCGTCGTAGTCCGTGACCACCGTCATCTGCGGCGCCCGGAAGCGCCCCTCGCGGCGCAGCGCGGCGATCAGCTCGGGCGCCAGGAAGTGCGTGTTGACCACGGCGTCCCAGTCCCCCCTCTCGAGGAGGTCCACGAACTCCCCCAGGCTCCAGCGCGACACCGCGCGGCGCAGGCGGTCGCCCAGCGCGCGCCGGCTCGGGGCGCGGTCGGTGGCCTCGAACAGCCAGCCGAACAGCGCGGGCGCGCGGGCGACCATCTTCAGGTAGCCGTCGCCGTAGACCTTCTTGAACAGCGGGCGCGCCAGGTCGAGCGCGTCCACGGTCACCACGCGGGCGTCGGGCGCCTCCAGCGTCAGCGCGGCGGCGACCGCCTTCGCGGCGCGCGTGTGGCCCGCGCCGACGGAGGCGTGCAGGATCAGGATCTTCTTCGGCTCGGTCTTGGGTCTCATGCGGCGGCGGCCCCCCGGCGGAGCTTCTCGCGCTCCTCCGCCCAGCGCAGCAGGCTCAGCGTCCCGTCGAGATCCTCGACCAGCGCGGTGCAGCTCTCCACCCAGTCCCCGTCGTTGCAGTAGAGCACCCCGTCCACCGCGCGGATCTCCGCGTGGTGGATGTGGCCGCAGACCACGCCGTCCAGGCCCCGGCGCTTGGTCTCGGCCACCATCTCTTCTTCATACTTGGCGATGAACGCCACCGCGTTCTTCACCTTGTGCTTCAGCCACGCCGACAGCGACCAGTAGCGCAGGCCGAAGAGGCGGCGCCCGGCGTTGAACCAATGGTTCACGCGCAGAGCCGCGTCGTACGCCCAGACCCCGAGCAGCGCGATCGCCCGCGCATGACGGACGATGCCGTCGAACTGGTCGCCGTGGACCACCAGCAGGCGGCGTCCGTCGGCCGTCTCGTGGACCTCCTCCAAACGGACCTCGACGCCGCCGAAATGCATGTCCGCGTAGTCGCGGAACACCTCGTCGTGGTTTCCGGGGACGAGGACCACGCGCGAGCCCTTGCGCGCCTTGCGCAGGAGCTTCTGCACCACGTCGTTGTGGCCCTGGTCCCAGTAGTGCCAGGAGCTCTTCAGCCGCCAGCCGTCGATCACGTCGCCGACCAGGTAGTAGGTGTCCGCGTCGTGATGCTTCAGGAACTCGAGCAGGTAGGCGGTCTTGCAGTCGCGCGTGCCCAGATGGATGTCGGAGATCCAGATCGTGCGCCAGCGCCGGGGTTCGTCCCCGGACGGGAGGGGGTCTCGGTGGCTCATGGCTCCCAGTATAGGCCCGGGTCGGCGCGGGCGCCATGGCGGCCGGGAGACGGCCGCGTCACGGCCGCGTGACGGGGCCGAACGGCCCGCGTCCCGTCGGGCCGCAGGACCCAGAGCGGCGGGAGCGGCCGGTGATAGAATGGCCCTATGAAGCTTTTCCGAGCCCTGCTCGCCCTGCTCCTCGCCGCGCCCGCCGCCGCCCAGGTCCGCGCCGTCCCCGCCGCCGCCGCCCGCGCGTCCGTCATCCCGGCGCTGACCGTCCTGGCCGCCCCCGCCGCCGGCCCGGTCCTGCCGTCCGTCGCCGCCGCCCCGGTCCTGTCGGAGCGCGCCGCCTTCGAGCTGCAGAAGGACGCCGACCGCCTGTACGCCGCGCTCGCCCAGGTCCACAACCGGGCGCAGGCGGGCGCTCCCGCCGCGGCGCTGGCCCCGGCCAAGCGCGCGCTGTCCGCCGACCTGGACGCCGTGCTCGCCCAGCTCCCCGCGCCGGGCCCGGACGAGTGGACGGCCCTCTCCGCGGAGTTGAAGGCGCTGCGCGCCGAGCGCGCCGCGCTCGAGAAGGCCGGGGCGCCCCCGGCCGAGCGCGCCGCCGACAGCCGCCGCCGCGCCGAGCTCAACGGCGCGATCTACGCGCTGCAGCTGCGCGCCGCCCGCCTCCAATTGGACGGCAAGGCCCCGCTGAACGCCCCGGCCCTGCGCCGCAACGCCGCGCTGTGGTCGCTCGTCGGCGCGTTCAACTCGGCCGCCGCGGGCCGCGCCGAGTCGGGCTGGCGCGAGGGCCTGGACCGCGCCGAGGCCGTGTTCGGCGACGGCGCGACCGTCGTCGTCTCGCGGCGTTGGCGCAACGCCCACGCCGAGCTGGACGAGGCCGCGCGCGACGCGCGCAACGGCCGCGCCGCCCTCGCCGCCGAGCGCTTCGCGAGGCTGGCCGAGACCCTGCGCAAGGCTCCCGTCGAGGACGCCGCCCACCTCGCGCGCCACCGCCAGGCCGC
The DNA here is from genome assembly GCA_016194625.1 of Elusimicrobiota bacterium. Next base: position 12,879 of record JACQBB010000180.1, read on the forward strand.
CGCCGCCCTGCACGCCGCCGCCGCGGCCGCGCTGTCCGGCGAGGACGGCGCGGTCCTGTCCGAGCGCGCGCTCGCGGTCAAGGCGCTGATCCCGCACCCGAAGATCGCCGAGCCGGTCGCCGTCGGCTACGCCGGCTCCGACAAGGCGGCGCGCGCCCAGTTCCACGCGCTGGAGTCCACGAAGAAGGACTACCTCGACGTGCTGGCCTACGAGTCGGTCCTGACCCGCTGGGCCGCCGTGCTCGGCGGCCCGCGCCCGACCAAGGCCGACCGCGACGCCGCGCGCGCCGGCCTCTCGGACGCCCGCGCCTGGGCCGCGCGCGGCTTCGTCGGAGCCAAGCAGGTCGCCGCGCAGAACCTGGAAGCCGCGCTGACGGCGCTGGCGCGCGGCGACGCCGCGCTCGCCGCCCGCCACGCCGCTTACGCGCGCGACGAGCTGGCCGCGCGCCGCGCGGAGCTGGAGCGCATCGCCGGCGGCCTGCGCGCCCGCCTCGCCCGCCTGTCCGGCGAGCGCTGAGCCTCAGGACTTCGGAGCGGAGGAGGCGGCCGGAGCGAGCAGCTCCTGCACCTTCTGCGCCAGCGCCTTCATCGCGAACGGCTTCTGGATGAACGCGTCCGCGGCGTCGAGGGCCTTCTTCTCCGTGTAGCCGGACATGTAGAGGATGCGCATCGCCGGGCGCAGGCCGCGGACGAGGCCGGCCAGCTCGACGCCGTCGATGCCGGGCATCACCAGGTCGGTGATCATCAGGTCCAGGCGCTCGGGGCTCTCCCGCACGGCCGCGAGGGCCTCCAGGCCGCTCTTCGCCTCGACGACCGCGTGCCCCTCCTGCCGGAGCAGGCGGCCCACGATGCGGCGGACCGTCTCGTCGTCCTCGACGAGCAGGATGCGCCCGCGGGCCTCCCCCCCGACTCGCGGGGGCGCCGGCGGCGCGGCGACGACCGCGTCCGCGGCGGCGCGGGGCAGGAAGACCCGGAAACAGCTGCCGGCGCCGGGCGTGCTGGAGACCTCGACGCGCCCGCCCGACTGCTGGACGATCCCGTAGACGGTGGACAGTCCCAGGCCGGTGCCCTTGCCGACCGCCTTGGTCGTGAAGAACGGCTCGAAGACCCGTGCCAGCGTCTCCGCGTCCATCCCCACGCCGGTGTCCGCGACCTCCAGGACCACGTACGGCCCGGGCCGCGCGCCCGCCTGCGCCGCGTCCGTCTCGACGTCGCGCGTGCGCAGGGTCAAGCGTCCGCCCTTCGGCATCGCGTCGCGCGCGTTGACGACCAGGTTCAAGACCACCTGCTCGATCAGATGATGGTCGGCCAGGACCTTGCCCAGCCCCGCCGCGAGGTCGCAGACGATCTCGACGTCCTCGCCGAGCAGGCGCTGGAGCATGCGCTGCAGGTTCGTCACCGTCGCGTTGAGGTCCACGAGACTCGGGACGAGCGGCTGGCGCCGGCTGAAGGCCAGCAGCTGCCGCGTCAGGGCCGCGGCGCGCTCCCCGGCCAGGATGATCTCCTCGGCGTCCTTCTGCCGCGGGTCCCCGTACGGGAGGTTCTGCTTGAGGCTCTCGGCGTAGCCGAGGATGGCCATCAGGATGTTGTTGAAGTCGTGAGCCACGCCGCCGGCCAGGCGCCCGACGCTCTCCAGCTTCTGCGCCTGCCGGAGCTGCGCCTCCACCTGCGCCAGCCGCGCCGCGTCGCGCGCGCGTTCGGTGACGTCGATGCCGAAGGAGATCGTCCCGACGAGCCGGTCCCCGTCCTTCACGACGCCGTTCTGCCACATGACGGCGCGCCGCTCGCCGGCGCGGGTGAGGATCGGGTTCTCGAAGACGTTCGCGCGCTCCCCCGCGCGCGCGAGCCGCCGGAACTCCTCGCGGACGCGGGCGCGCTCGTCCGGAGGGATCGCCGTCTCGAACCAGTCCTTGCCCTCCAACTCGCCCTGCCGCCAGCCGACGGCCTTCTCGGCCTCCTGGTTGAGGCGCCGGACGCGGCCGTCCTCGTCGAGCTGCACGAAGATGACGTTCGCGGTCTGGATCAGACTCTCGGTGAAGTCGCGGAGCCTGCTCTTCTCGCTCTCGACCAGGAGGAGCGCGTCGAGCATCTCGTTGATCCCGGCGCCCAGGCGCGAGATCTCGTCGTCGCCCTCCGCGGTCAGGCGCAGGTCGCGCCGGCCGTCCCGGATCTCGCCGGAGAAGGCGAGCAGGCGCTCCAGGCCCGAGGCCAGCCGCCTCCCGATGAGGAGCGCGAAGACGGAGCCGGTGAGGATGGCCAGCAGCGTGTACAGGACGCCGCTCGACCAGGCCGCCGAGAGGTTCGCCGCGATCTGCGCGCCTCCCCGCCCGACGCGCGCCCAGCCGACGAGGTCTCCGTCGGCCGTCAGCACCGGGACGGCGACGTCCACGGACGCCCGGTCGGAGCGGAGGACGCGGAACGTCCTCGCGCCGCTCCGCAGCGAGCGGCTCTCCGGGTCGTCGGCGACGGACCCGACGCGCGCGGGGTCCGTGTGGGCCAGCACTTTGCCCTCCGGGTCGGTGATCATCGCGTAGCGCAGGTCCGGATAGCGGGCCACCGAGCCGACGATCTCCTCGAGGCCGACGACGTCGTTGGCCAGCACCCAGGAGCTCGAGTTGATCGCGAGCGTCCGCGCCAGCCCCAGCGTATGGTCCAGGCTCAGCTGGGTCAGGAACGCGCGTTGACGGTTCACCAGGTCGAAGACGAACACGGTCATCAACAGGAGGTGGACGAGCGCCACTCCGGCGATGAGCTGGCGGCGCAGGCTGACGGGCCAGAGCCTCCGCGCCCGGCGGCGGACGGACTCGACCGCCTCGATCGCGTTCATCGTTCCCCCGCCGGCCCGAGACTGGCCTCGTAGGTCTTCAAGAAGGACGCGACGGGCGCGTAGGTGGCCTCCGTCGCCGGCTCGAAGCGCTCGAGCGGCAGGGCGGCGAGCAGGCGGCGGCCCTCCGGGTCCGAGTCCAGGCCGAACAGCGCCCGGGCGAAGGCGTCGACGGTCTCCCGGGGGACGTCGTCGCGCGCGACGAGGCCGTTGTTGACCAGCGACGGGGTCTCCCAGCGCACGACGAGCTCCCGGGCCTGCGCCGGATTCGACTTCTGGAACGCCTCCCACGGCGGCGGCCAGGTCGCCCCCGCGGCGGTCTTGCCGATGAAGACGTTCATCATGGACGACTCCTGGGACCCGGAGTAGACGCGGCGGATGTCGCGCCGCGCGTCCAGGCCGTGCGTGTGGAGGTAGTACAGCGGCATCATCGTCGCCGCCAGCGCCGTCGGCGCCGGGAACGAGACCGCCCTGCCCTTCAGGTCGGCGACCGTCGCGACCCCGCCGTCGCGGCGCACCAGGACGATCCCGCGGAACGAGCGGTCGTCTCCCATCTTGCCGATGACGCGGTAGCCGTGGCGCAGGGAGTTCACCGTCTGGTACGGGTTCGGGAGCGCGAAGTCGAAGCGGCGGGAGTAGAGCTTCTTGTCGAACTCGTCATAGGAGCGCGACGCCTCCAGCCTGACGACCGCGCCGGCGAGGCGCGCGTTCACGTAGTCGACGATCGGGCCGTAGTCCGCGTAGAGGCGTTCCGGGTTGTGCAGCGGGTGCACGCCGAAGACCAGCACGCGGGGCCCTTCCGACCCGGCGGGCGCGTAGGTCGGGGCGTACGCTTCCTTCTCCCGGCACCCGCCGAGCGTCCCGAGGACGATCGCCGCCGTCGCGAGGATCAACCTGAACACTTACATTAATTATGCAACGCTCTGACCGACGGCGGCGGGAGCATTGCATGCGGAGCGGGACGATGAGAGTCCCGCTCGCCGCGGTCGTCACGCTCGCGCTCTCGGCGCCCCCCGCGGCCGCCAACAGCATCATCACCGCCGAGCGGCCGGCGATCGCGCCCCGGGGCTGGACGGTGCAGCTCGACGCGCGGCCGACCTATACCCGGTCGGCGGCCTTCGTCGACGGGGACGGGAACGCGAGCCCGCAGTCCGCGACGAGCCGCCAGCTCCTGATGATCGCGCGCGTGTTCTGGCCGCGCGCGATGCTCCGCGTCAGCGCTCCGCTGGTCAGCCAGTCGCAAGGCGGCGGCGGACGCTACGGCCTGGGCGACGCGGTCTTCGAGGGCGGCGCCTTGGCCGCTCCCGGCCCGTGGCGCTTCCGCTTCCTGGGCTTCGCCAAGGCCCCGACGGGGACCTACGACAAGGCTCAGGCGGTCAACGTCGGCGGCGGGCAATGGGACTTCGGGCCCGCCCTCTACGTCACGCGCTACTTCGACGAGAAGCGCGTGGACGTGGACCTGTGGGCGCAGTACGCGTTCCGCGTGCCCAACACGGACAGCGGGATACGCCCCGGCGCCGAGTTCAGCTACGCTCTGACCGCCGCGCGGGAGTTCTCGCTGGGCGCGCCGGTCCGCGCGGGGCTCGAGCACCGCGGGTTCTTCGGCGAGCCCCACCGCCGCGACGGGGCGGCCGTCGGCGGAGCCCGGCGCTCGCTGGGGATCGGCCCGGTCGCGCAGATCAAGCTGGACCGCCTCGTGAAGGGGCTCGCGGTGTGGCCGACGGCGATCTTCGACGTCTACGACCGCAACGCGTCGCGGACCCAGCTGTATTACCTGAGGACCACCCTCGTCTTCTGACCCGGCCGGGTCAGCCTTCCTTCAGCGCGCCCAGCTCGGCGTCGGCCTGGCGCAGGCGCAGCGCGAGCGCGTGCGCCATGTCGAAGAAGACCTGGCGCGCGAGCTTCGGGTGGGCGTCCGCGGCGGCCTCGAAGCGCGCCCGCGACACCGCGTACAGCTCGCTGTCCTCGCGCGCGACCGCGTCGGCGGTGCGGCGGCCGCGGTCGAGGAAGCACATCTCCCCGAAGAACTCCCCGGGCCCGAAGCTGGCCAGGTGATGCCCGGCCTGGCCGGACAGCGGCAGGACGATGCGCACGCGGCCGCGGCGCACGAGGAACAGCTCGTCGCCCTCGTCGCCCGCGTGGAAGACCGCCTCCCCCGCCTTGACGGTCAGCTCGCGCGCGCAGGCGGCCAGCGCGGCCACGGTGTCCGGCGCGCGGCGCTGGACGAGCGGGAACGCGGCCAGGGCCAGCGGCGGGCCGCCCGGGCGCACGACGCGCCGGCCCTCCAGCAGGCTCTCCTCCGCCCACTCGAGCCCCTCGTCGAGCGAGCCCATCACCAGCACGCGCCCGCTCTCTTCCGAAAGGCCGAGGTGGCGCAGGTAGCGCGCCAGGTCCTGTCCCGTCGGCGACGCGGGCGGCACGCGGCACAGGACCAGGCGGCCGCCGCGCGCGGCGAGCGTGCGCGACAGGCGCTGGAGCAGGTGCGCCGCGGTGAAGTCCATCGAGCGCACGCGGCTCAGGTCGAGCACCGCGTGGCGCGCTCCGGCCAGGTCGGCTTCCAGCTCGCGCAGGAGCCCGTCGGCGGTGCCGAAGAACAGCGGGCCCTGCAGCTCGGCCACCAGCACGCGGGCGCCTTCCGCGTCCAGGACGGCGGACTCCTCGGGCGGGCGCACCTGCTTCGAGCGGCGCTGCGCCAGCGTCGCCCGCGAGCGCACGACGGCGAAGCGGGTCTGCTCGCGCAGGAACAGCAGGATCGAGAGCGCCACGCCCGCCCCCGCCGCCTGCACCAGGCCCACGCCCAGCGCGACGACGACCACGGCCGCGATGACGGCGAAGTCGAAGCGGGTGGACGCCCGGCGCAGGAGGCTCAGGCTGTCGAAGTCCGCCATCCGCGCCCCGACGACGACGAGCAGGCCCGACAGCGCGGCCAGCGGCAGGCGCGGGAGCAGCCACGGACCGGCGAACAGCGCCGCCGCGCAGACCGCGCCGCACGCCAGCGCCGAGCGCCGCGTCGCCCCGCCGCTGGTCACGTTGATCAGCGTCGCGCCCATCTGCCCGGAGCCGGGCGTGCCGCCGAGCAGCGCCGCCGCCGCGTTGCCCAGGCCCTGCCCGGCGAGGACGCGGTCCGCGTCGTGCCGCGTCTCGGTCAGCGCGTCCACGACGACGCAGGTCTTGAGCGCGTCCACGGAGAGCAGGACCGCCAGCGTCGCCGCGGGCGCCGCGGCGGCGCTCCAGTCCGCCGCGCTCGCGCCGAGAAGGCCGCCGGCGCGCTCGGTCAGCGCCGACCACAGCGGCGCGGCCGCGAACGCGCCGACGACGAGCGGGTTCCCCGTCGCCGACAGGATCTCCGGCCGCCGCAGGCCGAGCAGGAGGTGCGCGAGCACTCCCGCCGCCAGGCCGAGCACGGCGGGAGGCACGCGCCGCGTCAGGCGCGGCGCCCCGAGCACTCCCGCGACGGCGGCGAGGCCCACGACGAACGCCTCCGGCGTCCAGGACGCCGGGGCGAGCAGCGCGCCGCCCAGGGACGCGCCGTGCGGCAGGCCGAGCAGGGACGGGAGCTGCTTGAGCACGATCAGGACGCCGACCCCGGTCAGGTAGCCGCTGACCACCGGGTACGGGATGTACTTCATCAGGCGCCCGCCGCGCAGGAACGCGAAGGCGAGCTGGAAGGCCGCGGCCGCCAGCGCGACCAGGGTCAGCCGGCGCACCGCCGCGGCGGGGTCCCCGGCCGCCAGCTCCGCCGCCAGCGCGCCCATCACGGCCGCCGCCGGCGCGCTCGGCGCCGAGATCAGAACGGCGCTGCCGCGCGTCAGCGGGGCCAGCAGGCCCAGCGCCGCCGCGCCCGCCAGGCCCGCGGACGCGCCGCGGGCCGCGGCCTCGGGGCCGAGGGGCGACAGCACGGCGACGCCGAAGGCGACCGCCGACGGGAGCGCGACCAGGGCCGCGGCCAGGCCGCCCCACAGCTCGGGGGCCCACGGCGCGGCGGGGGCCGCGCGCTCCGGCTCGGGGGCTCGGTCCTTCATATCACCGACGCATGGAACGATATTACCCGACGCCGGGTAAAGCGGAGGCCCCCGCGGTCGTCCGCGGGGGCCTCGTCCAGGACGGGACCGTCGTCCGGGCTACCAGACCCTGCAGGCCTTCGCGCCGCGCGTCATCGCGTCGGCGGGCTTGCACGCGAACGCCTTCGCGAAGCCCGGGGAGTTGGACAGCGGGCCGATCACGCGGAAGCGCGCGGCCGAGTGCGGGTCCACGTTCGCGAGCAGGCGCAGGCTCTCCTCGGTGGAGTTCTGGCACCAGACCTGGGCGAAGCCCAGGTACAGGCGCTGCTCGGGCGTGAAGCCGTTGACGTCGGCCGGGACGGAGCCGGACTTCTTGAGCTCCTCGAGCGCCATCGTCGCCAGGACCACGCCGCCGTTGTCGGCGGTGTTCTCGCCCAGCGTCAGCTTGCCGTTGAGGTGCACGCCGGCCAGCGGCTCGTAGGCCGCGTACTGGTCGACGACGCAGGCCGTCTTCTCCTCGAACTTCTTCTCGTCCTCGGGCGTCCACCACTCGGACATGTTGCCCTTCGCGTCGAACTTGCGCCCCTCGTCGTCGAAGCCGTGCGTCAGCTCGTGGCCGATGACGACGCCGATCGCGCCCAGGTTGATCGCCTGGTCGCCGGTCCGGTCGAAGAACGGCGACTGCAGGATGCCGGCCGGGAACACGATCTCGTTGAGCTGCGGGTTGTAGTACGCGTTGACCGTCGGCGGCGTCATGTCCCACTCGCCGCGGTCCACCGGCTTGCCGATCTTGTTCAGGCGGCGCTTGACCTCGTAGGCGCGCGCGGAGCGCACCGAGGCCAGCAGGTCGGAGGAGACCTCGACGCCCTGATAGTCGCGCCACTTCGCCGGCCCGCCGATCTTGTTCACGATCGACTTGAACTTCTCGAGCGCCTTCGCGCGCGTCTTGGCCGTCATCCAGTCGAGGCCGTCGATGTCCGTCTTCAGCGACTTCATCAGCGCGACGATCAGCTCGTCGGTGCGCTTCTGGCCGTCCGAGCCGAAGGTCGCCTCGACGTAGCGGCGTCCCAGGTCGTGCCCGAGCAGGCCGTCGGTCAGCTCCACGCAGCGCTTCCAGCGCGGCTTGAGCTCCTTGGCGCCGGTGACCTTGCGGCCGGAGAAGTCGAAGCTCTCGTCGACGAAGTCCTTGGACAGCCACGGCGCCGCGGAGCGGGCGACGTGCCAGCGCAGGTAGATCTTCCAGTCCGCGAGCGGCGTCGCGGCCAGCTGAGCCGAGAAGCCCGCGGCGAAGGAGGTGGACACCACGTTCAGCCACGCCGACTTCGGCGCGCCCGACTCGACGAGGTAGCGGTCCCAGTCGAAGCCCGGGGCGAGCTTGGCGAGCTCCGCCGCGCTCATCTTGTGGTACAGGTTCTCCGGGGAGCGGCGCGAGACGCGGTCCATCGAGACCTTCGCGAGCTCGGTCTCCAGGCGCATCACCGTCTCGGCCTCGGCGGCGGCGGTCCTCGGGTCGTCGCCGAGCAGGCCGAACGTCTTGGCCGCGTGCCAGACGTACTGCCTGCGCAGGCGCTCGGACTTGGCGTCGGTCTTGAAGTAGTAGTCGCGGTCGGGCAGGCCCAGGCCGCCCTGGTCGAACTCGGCGATGACCTTCGACGAGTCCTTGTAGTCCTGGTCGGAGTCGAACGAGAAGCCCGCGCCCACGCCGGCCTTGTGGAAGCGCGCGAGCAAGGCCGGGAGCTCGGCCGTCGCCTTGAGCGCGTCGATGGCGGCGAAGTCGTCCTTCAGCGGGTCGGCGCCCTTCTCCTCCACGGCCGCCGGATGCCGCGCAGGACCAGCTTGTTGCGCTCGGCCAGCTCGTTGAAGCGGCCCCAGCGCGACTGGTCGGACGGGATCGGGTGGGACTTGGTCCAGCCGCCGCAGGCGTACTGGTAGAAGTCGGCGCACGGGGAGACCGACTTGTCGAGCGCCGTCAGGTCGAACGACGGGATGACCGGCGGCAGGTCGGCGGCGCGCAGCGGAGCGGTGAGCAGGGCGAGGGCGGCAAGGATGATCATGGTGTTCCTCCGGCGGCGATTATAACAAAGGACGCGCCGGGACGCGTTTGTTAGAATAGCCCATGCTCCCGAGCGCCGCGTTCGACCTCCGCGTCACCGCGATCGGCGGGGCCGTCGGGTTCCTCTCCGGTCTCCTCGGCAAGGGCGGCAGCGCGGTGACGACCCCGGTCCTGCGCGTGTTCCTGGGCGTGCCCGAGTTCGCCGCGCTGGCCTCGCCCCTGCCGTCCGCGATCCCCGCCGCGCTCTCGGCGTCGTGGGCGTACCGCGGCCGCGGACTGGTGGACGCCGAGGCGGTCCGGACGACCTGCCTCTGGGGGATCCCGGCGACGGTCGCCGGCTCGCTGCTCTCCCACTGGGTCGGCGGACCCGCGCTGATGGGCCTGACGGCGCTGTTCGTCATCGCCCTGGGCGTCTCGCTCTCGGTGCACGGTCACGCGATGTCCGAGGACGACTCTCCCGCGGCCCCGCCCGCGCCTCAGGCGCGCGCCAAGCTCACCGCCATCGCGATCGGCGTCGGGCTGTTCTCGGGCCTGCTCGCCAACACCGGAGGCATCCTCTACGCGCCGCTGTTCATCCAATGGGTCGGGATGCCGCCGAAACGGGCGCTGGCCACCTCGCTGATCGTCTCGGCGGTGCTGGCGGTCCCCGGAGCGCTCACCCATTGGTGGCTCGGGCACGTGGATTGGACGCTCGTGGTCCTGCTCTCGCTGGGCGCCATCCCGTGCTCCTACCTGGGCGCCACCCTGGCGGTGCGCCTGCGCAGCCGGACGCTGATCCGGGTGTACGGCGCCCTGCTCACCGCCTTCGGCCTGTACGACCTGCTGTTCACCGAGGGCCTGGGCGCCTTCCTGCGGCGCTAACCGGACCGCGGCGGACGAATATAAGACACTTCCCGGCCCCGCCCCGCTCTCCGAGGGAGACCCTGGCCAAACCGTCGCGACATTGATGATTGGAAGGCGGGAAGGCGAGAGCCGACCCCCTTCGCCAAGAGCCCCGCAGATGCGGGACCGCCGCAAGGACGCACAGTCGGGCTGGAGACGCCGAAGGCCTGGCCAGGAACCGGGTCGATCAGTAAGCGCTCCAGGGCGCAGCGTAAGGCCGGGCGGCCGGACGTAGACCGCCCGGCTTCGTTTTTCCCCCCGAACCGCCGTCGCCCTCCGGCATGAGCGTTGCACCCCCTTTCGACGGCGGGGAGTGGCGGAACAGCGCCTCGCCGGCTCCTCCGCTCCGGCGGACGGACGCCAGCCGCGCCGGGGACGCCGACGGCCCTACATGACTCAGGGCAAACGGTAGGCGCCCCGGGGTAACGCAGGACGGCCTTCGCGGCCGTCCTGCTTCATTTCCGGGCGAGGCGGCCCGCCCCCCGTCGAGGAAAGGCGGCCGAACCGTTGCGACATGTTAGGGCGGATGACGGGAGCCCCAAAGCTCCCGGTCCACTGGCCGGGCGGGTCGAGGGTCCCGCCCGGCTCCGTATTTCCGGGGGCCGTCAGGAGTGCGCCGCGGCCTTGGACGCCGGCAGCTCGCCCAGCTCCGACAGCGCCTGCTTGAGCTCCGCGTCCGAGGTCTTGTTCTCCCACCGCGAGACCAGCTCGTAGAAGCAGGGCACGACCACCAGCGTCAGGGCCGTGGAGACGATCACGCCGCCGATGACGGTGACGGCCATCGGCTTCATCAGCTCGGAGCCGGGGCCCGTGGCCAGCGCCAGCGGGACCGCGCCGGCGATCGTCGCCGCCGAGGTCATCAGGATGGGCCGCAGGCGCACCGGGCAGGCGTCGAGCAGGGCCTGCTTGACGCCCAGGCCGGCGCGGCGCCGCTCGTTGGTGAAGTCCACGAGCAGGATCGAGTTCTTCTTCACGATGCCCATCAGCAGGATCAGGCCGATCATCGAGTAGAGGTTCAGGCTCTGGCGCGCCAGCGCCAGGCCCGCGAAAGCGCCGGTGACGCTGAACGGGAGCGCCATCAGGACCGTGACCGGATGGATGAAGCTGTTGTACTGGGTCGCCAGGATCATGTAGGCGACGAAGATCCCCAGCACCAGCACGAACAGCAGGCTCTGGAACGACTCCTTGAACTGCTGGGCGTTGCCCGACATCACCAGGTGGTAGCCCTCGGGCAGGACGTCCTTGGCCATCGCCTGGACGGCGGCCAGGCCCTCGCCCTGGGAATGGCCGGTCGCCGGGTTGGCGAACACGGACACCGCGCGCTCGCGGTTGTAGCGGGTGATGGCGAACAGGGACGGCTCAACCTTCCGGGTGATGACCTCGGGCAGGCGCACGACGTTGCCGAACTGGTCGCGGACCCAGATGCGGTCGATGTCCGCCGGGCTGTTGCGGTCCTTGTCGACGAGCCGCACGCGCACGTCGTAGCGCTTGCCGCGGGAGGTGTACTTGCCGAACTTGAGGCCGCCGATCGTCGCGTTGATCGTGTCGCCGATCGCGCGCGCGGTGATGCCGTGCTCCGAGGCCTTCTGGCGGTCGGGCCGGATCTGGATCTCGGGCATGCCGGGGTTGTAGTCGGTGTCCACGTCGACCATCAGGCCGGTCGCCTTCATCCGCTTGCGGAACTCCGCCCCGTACTCGGCCAGCTTGTCCCACTCCGTGCCCTGGATCATGAACTGGATCGGGAAGCCGCGCTGGGCCGAGAAGCCCGCCTGCGACATGTCCAGGATCGAGACGCGGTCGATGCCCTCGACCTTCGAGAACGCCTCGCGCACCGCCTTCATGAACGACGCCTGGGTCGCGCGCTTGCCGTCGACGAGCGGGCGATGGTCGTAGTCCTTCATCGTCGCGAAGAAGATGCCGGTGTTGACCTGGCCGCCGCCGAAGCCGCCGATCGCGCAGTAGTAGTGGTCCAGCTCGGTCCGGGTCTTCATCCAAGGCTCGAGCTTCTCCTTGAAGAGCTGGTCGGTGTGCTCCAGCGAGACGCCGAGCGGGAGGGTCACGTTGACGATGAACACGCCCTGGTCCTGCGCGGGGATGAACTCCTTCTTCAGCGTCCTCACCAGCGACAGCGACAGCGCGAACAGCACCACCGACACCGCGACGACCTTGCCGGGCATGCCGAGCGCGACCTCGAGGGTCCGCGTGTAGGCCGCGCGCAGGCGGTCCACGGCGCCGTCGACGACGCGGGTGACCGCGTTCGTGGCGCCGACCTCCAGGAACTGCGAGCAGCGCATCGGCGCGATGGTCAGGGCCTCGAGCAGCGAGATCGCGACCGCCACCGAGATCGTCACGCCGAACTGGAAGAAGAACTTGCCGACGATGCCCTCCATCAGCACGACGGGCAGGAAGATCGCCAGGATCGCCAGCGACGCCGCCATCGCGGCCGAGGAGATCTCCCGCGCGCCGACCAGGGCGGCCTTCATCTTCGACAGGCCCTCCTCGCGGTGCCGCGCGATGTTCTCCAGCACCATGATCGCGTCGTCGACGATGATGCCGACGACCAGCGACAGGCCCAGCATCGTGAAGCTGTTGATCGTGAAGCCGCAGAAGTACAGCGCGATGAAGGTGCCCAGGATCGAGGTCGGGATCGCGAGCAGGACGTTGAAGGTCGCCGACCAGGAGCCCAGGAACAGCAGGCACACCAGCGAGGTCAGGATGACCGAGCGGACCAGCTCGTTGTCGAGCTCGCGCACGGAATCCTTGATGAACTGGGTCGAGCTGAAGACCTTGCGCAGCTGCATGCCCTTGGGCAGCAGCGGCTCCAGCTCCTTGACGCGCTTCTCGACGGCGTCGGCGACGGCGACCGCGTTGGTGCCGCGCTGCTTGATGATGCCCAGGCCGACCGCGCGGTCGCCCTGGTAGCGGGAGATGCGGCGCACGTCGTTGGTGCCGTCCTCGACGGTCCCCACGTCGGAGAAGCGGATCTTGCGGTAGACCGCGCCGCCGCGCCGGCGGGTCGGGATCAGCAGGCTGGCGAACTCCTCGGGGCTGGTCGCCTCGCCGTAGACGCGGACGTTGTACTCCTTCTGGCCGGCGTCGATCCAGCCGGCGGGGACGTCGGCGTGCTGGGCGTTGATCGCGTCGAGCATGTCCTCGACGGTGATCTCGCGCGCGGCCATCTTGTTGGAGTCCAGCCACACGCGCAGGTTCGGGTCCACGTAGCCGCCGAGCGTGATGTTGCCGACGCCCGGGACCATCGACAGGTCGTCGCGCAGGTGCTCGTTGATGTAGCGGCACAGTTCCGCCAGCGAC
>JACQBB010000181.1 GCA_016194625.1 Elusimicrobiota bacterium
CTCCCAGCTGACCCACGTGGTCTCCAAGGAGAAGCTGTACCGGCACGACTACCCGTACGAGGCCTCCACGACGACCACCGGCCGCAAGCACTTCGACCGGTTCGCCGACGACGTGACTAAGCGCCTGGGCCTGAAGAAAGACGCGCTCGTCATCGACGTGGGCTCCAACGTCGGCGTGCTGCTGGACGCGTTCAAGGCCCGCGGCGCGCGGGTGCTGGGCGTCGAGCCCGCGCCGAACATCGCGGCGATCGCCGAGAAGCGCGGCGTGGAGACGCTCAACGAGTTCTTCAACTCGGACGTCGCGCGCCAGATCCGCGCCTCCCGCGGCCCGGCCGCGCTGATCACCGGCTCGAACGTGTACGCGCACGTGGACGACCTCGTGGACTTCATGAAGGCGGTCGACCACCTGCTCGCGCCCGACGGCGTGTTCATCTTCGAGTCGCCCGACGCGCTCGAGATGGTCCGCCACCTCGAGTTCGACACGATCTACCACGAGCACTTGAGCTACCTGTCGGTGAAGCCGGTCGTCTCCTTCGTGAAAGCCTTCGGCATGGAGGTCTTCGACGTGCACCGCCAGACCATCCACGGCGGCAGCATCCGCGTGTTCATCGCGCGCAAGGGCGCGCGCCCGGTCGCCCCGTCGGTGGCCGAGCACCTGAAGGCCGAGGCGGACTACAAGCTCCACGACCTGGAGACGATGAAGGACTTCGCCCGCCGCGTCGAAGCCACCCGCGACGAGCTGCTGTGGCTTCTGCGCCGGCTGCGCCACGAGGGCCACCATATCGCCGCGCTCTCCGCGCCGGCCAAGGGCATGAGCCTGCTGAACTACCTCCGCGTCGGCCAGGAGACCATCGATTTCGCGACGGAGAAGTCCCAGCTCAAGATCGGCCGCTTCACGCCGGGAGCGCACATCCCGGTCCTGCCCGATTCCGAACTGCTGGCGCGCATGCCGAGCCACGCGCTGCTGCTCGCCTGGAACTTCGCCGACGAGATCATGGCCAACATGGCCGAGTACAAGGCGCGCGGGGGCAAGTTCATCATCCCCATCCCCTCGCCGAAAGTGGTGGGCTGAACATGAAGATCGCTCTCCTCAAGCCGGCGTTCCGCGACAAGCGCGGCGCCATCACCGACATCCTGACGCACGTGGCCGTGGACGCGGTGACGCTGATCACCTGCAAGAAGGGCTCGGTCCGCGGCAACCACTACCACAAGAAGACGGTCCAGTACACCTACGTGCTGTCCGGCCGCATGAAGTACCTCACCGGCCGTCCCGGCCGCGTCGTCTCCAAGACGCTCAAGGCCGGCTCCCTCGTGGTCAGCCCCGCCGGCGAGACGCACGCGTTCAAGGCGCTGACCGACTCCGTCATCCTCTCGCTGTCGCGCGGCCCGCGCAAGGGCTTCGACTACGAGAAGGACGTGTTCCGCCTCTCCCCGCCGCTGGGCTGACGCTCCGCATGGAGATCGTCCTCGGCGTCGGCCTGAACGTCGCCGGCAAGCGCGGAATCGACCACTTCATCGAGAACCTGGTCGAGTGGCTGGCCGAGCTCGACGACCGGGACCGCTTCACCGTCTTCTCCTATTTCTTCGGCGGCCACGCGGCGAAGGCCGCGCGCCTGCCCTGTCCCGACAAGCCGAACTGGTCGCGGCGCGTGCCGCGCGTCCCCGAGCGCCTGGTCCGCGCGCTGGAGGCGCGGGGCGTGCCCGTCGTGCAGTCTCTCCTGCTCGGGCCGAAGCCCGCGCTGTACCACTCGCTCGACGGCGTCCTGCCGCGCCTGAGCGGGGTGAGGACGCTGACCACCATCTACGACCTGTGCTTCGAGCACGGCCGCGCGCCGGGCGACTGGGCCCACCCCGCCTACCGGGAGACCTGCCTGCGCTCCGACGCGCTGATCGCCGTCTCCGAGGCGACCAAGCGCGACTTGGTCGCGATCTACGGGGTCGACCCCGCGCGCGTCGAGGTGATCCCGACCGGCGTGAACCCGCGCAAGCTGCGGCCCGCGGACGACCCCGCGGTCCGCGCCCGCTACGGACTGCCCGCGCGCTACGTCGTCCTGCTGGGCCCGTTCGAGCCGCGCCGCAACGCGGAAGCCGTGCTGGCGGCCGCCGCCGCGATCGGCGCCGAGTCCTCCGACTTCGCGCTCGCTCTCGTCGGCTCCGACTCCGCCTACCGCCGCGGCCTGGAGGAGAAGGCGCGCGCGCTCGGCCTGGGCGGACGCCTGGTCGCCTGCGGCTACGTGGCCGACGCCGACCTGCCCGCGGTGTTCTCCGGCGCGCTCGCGCTGGTCCATCCGACGCGCGGCGAGGGCTTCGGCACCGTAAGCCTGGAGGCGATGGCCTGCGGCTGTCCGGTGATCACCTCCGACATACCGCCGGTCGTCGAGGCGGTCGCCGAAGCCGCCTTCACCGTCGGCTGCGACGACGTCGCGGCTCTCGCCGCGCGCCTGAAGTCGCTCGCCCTCGACCCGGCGGCGCGCGCCGCGCGGCGCGAGGCGGGCCTGAAGCGGGCGGCGCTCTTCACCTACGACAAGATCGCGGCGCGCACGCTCGCGCTGTACGAGCGGCTGGGCCGACAGGAGTCCTGACATGAGCAAGAGCTTCGCCGGGAAGGTCGTGCTGGTGACGGGCGCGGGCCGCGGCCTGGGCCGCGCGGCGGCGCTCGCCTTCGCGAAGGCCGGCGCGTCTCTGGTCTTGTGCGGGCGCTCGGCCGAGGTGCTGGACACCGCCCGCGCCGTCGAGGCGCTCGGCGCGGAGGTCCTCGCCCGCCGCCTCGACGTGGCCGACGAGCGCGCGGTGAAGGCGCTGGTCGCCGCCGCCGTGAAGCGCTTCGGCCGCCTCGACGCGCTGATCAACAACGCCGCGGTCCTCGGGCCCCGCGCCCCCCTGCTCGACCTGAAGGCCGCCGACTGGCGGGCCGTGCTGGAGACCAACGCGACCGGCGCCTTCCTGATGCTGAAGGCCTGCGCGGCGGCGATGAAGAAGGGCGGCGGCGCGATCGTCAACGTGAGCTCCGGCGCCGGGCGCCGCGGCGCGGCCGGGGTCGGGGCCTACTGCGCGAGCAAGTTCGCGCTCGAGGGGCTGACGCAGGTCGCCGCCGAGGAGCTCAAGGACTCCCGGATCCGCGTCAACGCGCTGAACCCGCGCCCCACGCGCACCGCGATGCGCGCCGCC
>JACQBB010000182.1 GCA_016194625.1 Elusimicrobiota bacterium
CCCGAGGCCGCGCGCCAGGTCGGCGAGCTGCGCCACGAGCACGGCACGCCGCTGTGGGCGAAGGTCGTCGCGCCGCTCTCCGTCGCCGCCGCCGTCGTCGCGGCCGTCCACTTCGGCGCGGTCGGCGTCCTCACCCTCGGCGCGGGCCTCGTCGTCTCCGTGCTCGCCCACGAGGTCGCGCACCTCGCCGTGCTCAAGGCCCTCGGCGACCACACCGCCGAGCACGCCGGCTCGCACAGCCTCAACCCCTTCCACCACGTCGACGCGGTGAAGACGGTCATCCTGCCGGCGATCTCGCTCGCGGTGTCGAGCGCGTTCCTGCCGTTCCCGGTCCTGCTCGGCTCGGGCAAGGCCGTGGACGCGGACTTCAACAACCTGCGCTCGCCGCTGGGCGGGCCGCGCTCGGCGCGCAACGCGTTCTGGGTCGCCGCGGCGGGTCCGTTGACGAACTTCGCGCTCGCGGGCCTGGCGTTCGGCGCGGCGGCGCTGCTGCCGGCCGGCGGCCTGCTCGCGGGCGTCGCGATCGGCCTGGCGCACATGAACGCCGCGCTCGGCGTGTTCAACCTGCTCCCGCTGCCGCAGCTGGACGGCGGCAAGATGCTCGCCAGCGCCTTGCCGGAGCGCTTCTACGCGAAGTGGGTGTACAACCCGCACGTCGAGAAGAACTACCAGGGACTGTTCCGCAAGCTCTACGAGGGCCCGACCAACCTGCTCACCTTCATCGCCGACAAGCTCGGCGTGCGCAGCCAGAAGACGCTGAACCGCGTCGCCAACGGCGTGACCTTCACGGCTCTGGCCGCGTTCTACGCGGTCGCCTACATCCACTTCTCCGTGGCGGTGCCCCTGCTGTTCCTGGCCCTGCCCTGCACCTACGACCAGATCGCCGAGGACCGCGGCATGGCCTCCGAGGTCTCGCTGTTCGAGGCCGAGCACGCGATGAAGAACGCGCTCGAGACCCTCGTCGACGAGATGATGGCCAAGGAGGAGTTCCGCGCGCTGTCCGAGGAGGAGAAGATCGCCCAGCTGATGGCGGCCTACCCCGACAAGGCCGCCGACTTCCTGAAGGACAAGGTCTTCACCGAGGACGCCGACACCAAGGAGAAGATCCTCGAGCTGCTCAAGGACCAGCGCAACACGCCTTTCTACGAGCGCGTCCGCCGCTGGTTCGGCGAGCACCAGATCTTCGACCGCTGGGACAACCCGAAGTACGAGGGGAAGCTGCGCGACCAGATGAAGGAGGCCGACAAGCCCAAGTCGCGCGGCCAGGGCGGCTCCACCACGCTCGGCATGATGGGCTTCCTGGCGCTCGTCGGCGGCGCGTCCTTGCTGATGCCCGCCGCCGCCCCGCATCTCGCGGGCCTGGCGGGCCTGGGCATGCTCGGCGTGATGGGCACGCTGGGCCTGGGCGGGAACCGCTCCGAGCGCTCCCCGAAGATCCAGGTCCGCCCCGGCGACGAGGGCCACGACGTGCGCGTGCGCTTCGCGGAAGGGACGACCGTGGCGGAAGGGGAGGCCCGGGCTCTGCTCGCGGACTACCCCGAGGCGCGCCGCGAGGACGCCGGCAACCTGTTCGTCTACATGATCCCCGCCGCCGACGCGGCGGCGGCCGCCGCCATCGCGGGCCGCTTCGCCGCGCTGGACGGGGTCGAGAAGGTCTCGGTCACGAACCCCGCCTATCTGCTCCTGACCGCGGAGGACCCGGCCCAGCAGTCCCTGCCGCTGGAGACCCCGTCCGCGCCCCAGGCCGACGGCGACTCGACGCCCGCTCCGGCGGCGCCGTCCGCCCCGCGCCGCGTCCACCCGGCCAAGACCTGGCAGGCCAAGCTGCGCAGCTCTCGCGGCGCCCTGCACAACCGCATCCACGTCCTGTTCAAGCACGGCACGCCGGTCGAGATCGCCCGCCGGATCATGGACCGCTTCGAGCAGAAGTCGCCGCTCGGCGGCCCGTCCCGCCTGGTCTTCCGCGCGGACGCGCATTCCGCGGTCGCCGCGGCCGAGGCCGCGCGCGAGCTGGCCAAGCTCGACCAGGTCGAGACCGTCTCCGTGTCCGCCTCGGTCTACCACCGCCTGACCGGGCACGCCGAGGAGAGCGCGGAGTCCTCCGAGCCCGCCGCTCCCGCCCCGGCCGTCGAGGCGCCCGCCGTCACGCCGGCCCCGGTCGAGACCCCGGAGCAGGCCGCCGCCCGTCATGAGGCCGAGGTCGAGGCCGCCGCCAAGGCGCCCGAGACCGGGTCCTGGCAGGCCAAGATCGACGGCGCCGAGTCCATGGGCGAGCGCGAGTCGCGCCTGACCTTGGCCGAGGGCCTGTCCGACGAGGTCAAGGCCAAGGTCGTCAAGCTCATCCACGATCTGGACTCCGTCCTCAACGTGAACGCGGCCGACGGCGGCCGCTACGAGGCGGGCCTGCGCGGCACCACCACCGAGATGGCCGAGTCGGTGAAGGCTATCGCCCAGCTCCAGGCCGTGAAGTCCGTCGTCGTCTCCCGCGCGGTGCGCGACGCCCTGCTCTCCGTCGCCCTGCCGGCGAAGGTCGTCTCCCACGGCAAGGAGCACTGGAGCACGACCGGCGTGCTGGTGAAGTTCGCCGCCGACGCCCCCGAGGCCTGGATCCGCCACGTGCTGGCGCTGGGCGGGGAGAAGCGCGTCATCCGCCACGGCGACCACTACGTCGCCGTCGCCTCCGACCCGCAGGCCGCGGCCGAGGCCGCGCGCAAGATCGCCGAGGACACGAACGTGACCGGCGTCGAGGTGCACCCGAACGTCGCGGCGCTCCTCGAGAACCGGGTCCTCAAGCCCTACCCGCAGGCCGAGGCCTACGACCCGATGCAGGCCGTGCTGGTCCAGTTCAAGGACGGGACCAGCGACGAGCAGATCAAGGCCTACGCCGACCTGCGCCGCCTGGGCGTGGTGTACACCAAGTTCCGCGGAGCCGACCGCCTGGCCCTGCTCGCCGTCCTCAACGGCGGCGACGCCGCGGCGACGCGCCAGATGCTGGTCGACGAGACCCTCGACGAGGGCTCGCTCGTCTCCGAGGTCAAGCCGTTCAAGGAGCAGCCCGGCGAGGCGCCGCTGGCGCCGTCCGCCGCGGCCGTCGCCCGCGCGCAGGCCCGCCGGGACGCCGCGCAGGCCGCCGAGGAGGCCGCCAAGCACGCGCCGCGCCGCGACGTGCAGGCGGAGTGGCTGAACTTCCTGCAGACGCGCAAGCTGCAGGACGGCACCACGCTCAACGACAAGCAGGTCCAGGCTCTCGCCGAGTTCCTGAAGCCCGTCGCGAAGGGGCCGGGCGAGGTCCGCCCGCCCGTCGTCGCGCGCACCGAGGAAGTGAAGCGGATGCTGCCGATCGTGACCTCGCCGCGCGGCATGCGCAACTCCGTCATCCTGGTCGGCGGCGCCGGCACCGGCAAGACCGCGGTCGCCGAGGGCCTGGCCGAGATGATCGAGGACGCCGAGCACGCCTCGGCCAACGACTCCGAGCAGTTCCTCCAGTTCCAGCGCCTGAAGGGCCGCTGGCTCGTCGAGCTGGACATCAACAAGATCCTCTCGTCCGACGACCCGGTCAAGATCCTGAACGCGGTGCTGGACCTCCTGCCGCGCTTCAACGACCCGAACCCGGGCCGCGGCAACGAAGTCATCGTCCTGATGGACGAGATCCAGAAGTTCTTCCTGGACAACGCCGGCCAGAAGATCGCGAACGTGCTGAAGGGCCCGCTGCGCGACGGCAAGATCTCGGTCATCGCGACGACCACCGACACCGAGTTCAAGAAGTTCATCGAGTCCGACGACGCGTTCCGCCGCCGTCTCGAGAAGATCGTCGTGGAGGAGCCGACCGTCGAGCAGACGACCCGCATCCTGCGCGCGATGAAGGGCTGGCTGCAGAAGATCCACGACGCGTTCATCCCGGACGCGACGCTGGTGTCGGCCGCCAAGCTCGCCGACCAGTTCGACAAGACGAACTTCAACCCGGACAAGGCGATCAAGGCCGTGCAGGACGGCGCCGAGCTGTCTCGCCCCGAGAACCTGCGCGCCGCGATCACGCTGGACATCCGCGAGACCTGGACCGAGCTGACCGTCGCCGTCAACGAGGCCCGCCAGGCCCTGCTCGACAAGGGCATCGCGTCCACGCTCGCGCTGCCCGTCGAGATGTACAACAGCGTCGCCGACCTCATCAAGAAGGCCGAGAAGCTCTACGCCGAGCGCGAGGCCGTGGCCGACGGCAAGGGCCAGGTCACCGTCGACGTGGTCAAGCGCGTGATCGCGCAGAAGACCGGCATCGGCTCCGGCCAGCTGAACCTGGCCGAGGACGACGCCGCGCGCTACGTGAAGATGGAGGAGATGGTCGGCGAGCGCGTCGTCAATCAGGAGCCCGCGATCCACGCGATCGCCGACGCGATCCGCCGCAACAAGGCCGGCCTGTCCAACCCGAACCGCCCGAT
>JACQBB010000208.1 GCA_016194625.1 Elusimicrobiota bacterium
GCGCGCCAGCGTCTGCACCATCTCCAGGTAGAAGGTCTGCAGGCTGTCGAACAGGTCCATGTTGTGCAGCATGACCGCCGACTCGCCGGCCAGGATGCCGAGGAACTTCACGTTGTAGTCGCTGAACGCCTCGGCGCCGTCCTTCGCGTGGAGGTTGAGCACGCCGATCGGCTTGCCCTTGACCATCAGCGGGATGGAGACGAACGGCTCCACGTCGCCGGCGGCGGGCGCGACGTAGCGGGGGTCGCCCGCGGGGTCGGCGATGAAGATCGACTGGCCGGAGGCGAACGCCTTGCCGGCGACGCCCTCGCCGGGCTTCAGGAACAGGCGCTGGGACTTCTCGTTGACCAGGCTGCGCGCGGCGACGATCTGCAGGCAGCCTTCCCTGTCGTCCCACATCATCACCGAGCCGCGGTCGCACTTCATCAAGCGGCAGGCGCAGTCCAGCACCGCCCGGCCGAACTCCTCGCGCGAGACCGCGCCGGAGTGCGAGACGCCGTGCTCCTGAAGGGACAGCAGCATCGACAGCAGCTCGTCGAGCTTGGTCCAGCCCTCGGGGGCGAGCGCCGGCGCGGCCGTCGGCCCCGTGAGCTCTAAGGAATAGAGACGGCGCAGGACGAAGACGAGGGCGCCCAGCAGGGCGGAGCAAAGGACGACGAGGACCCAGTCCAGAGGCGAGAGGGACATCGCCTCAATCTAGCTTATTTTTCAACGCCTTTCCCGTCGTTCAGGAGCGCGGCCGTCTTCTCCTCGCCCAGGCGGCCGACCAGCGCGGCGCGCGCGCCCCGGCGGTCGGCTTCGTCGGCGGCGGAGCGGGCGTAGCGCGCGAGCAGGGGGACGGCCTTCTCGCTCGGGGACTGGAACACGGCGGCGGCCCAGATCAGGCGGGAGCGGTCGTCGGCCGCGGCGTCGTGCTCCTTGACCAGGGCTTCGGTCTGCGCGTCGTCGGAGACCGCGCCGACCTTCAGCGCCAGGCGGTGGCGGACCTCCGGGTCGGCCTTGGGGTCGCGCACCAGCGCGAGCAGTTCGTCGCGGCAGGCGCGGGCCTCCTCGGGCGCGATCGCGGCGCCGGCGGCCTCGACCGCGCGCTCGCCGTCGGCGGCGTCGGAGGAGACGGCCCAGCGCTTCAGGTCGGGCAGGGTCTTCTTCCAGAAGAAGCGGCCGAGCAGGCGCGCGACGTCCGGGCTCTCGCGCGTCTTCTCCTTGAGCAGGGGCAGGGCCTTCTCGCCCTCCCACTGCGCCAGCGCCGACAGCGCCTCGTACTGCGTCCACCACGCGTTGCGCTCGCTGAGCGCGTTGACCGAGTTCGGGGACGGGGCCTTGAACTTTCGCTGGGCGATCTTGCGCACGAACGGCAGGGCCTGGCGCGAGCGCAGGCGGAACGCGCCGTTGACGCCGAACAGCTGGGCTTCCGGCTCGTCCTGCGAGAGGTAGGTGACGAACAAAGGCTCCAGCTGGGGACTGTCGGGCCGCAGGCGCCCCAGCGACTCCATCACCTTGCGGCGCAGGGTCGGGTCGGGGAAGCGCGAGAACAGGTCGAACAGCGAGGTCACGTCCTGGGCGGAGGTCGGCGCGGTCGCGGCCATCGCGTCCAGCAGCCGGCCGCGCTCCTTGTCGTCGAGCGCGGCCAGGAAGCGCTCCTTGAGCACGGCGACGCCGGGGGCGCCCACCGGTTCGACGGCGGCGTTCGCCGCCGTCGCGGGCGGCTCCGAGGCGCGGGCGAGGACGGCGAGGAGCAGGAGGGGGGCGACGGTCATCGGGTGGTCTCCAGGACGCGCGCGAGGGCGGCTTCCAGGCTGACGAGCCGGTAGCCCGCGGCGTCGACGACGGTCATGTCCTTCGGGCACAGGTCCAGGTCCCAGGACGAGCGGATCAGGACCGCGACGGTCTTGGCCGCGGCGGTCTTGGCGATCCGCTTCAGCGCGGCGGCCTGGCCGGGGAAGCGGCGCGCCTCGAAGCACAGGAACACGACGCGCTCGGCCTTCTCCGCGGCCGCCGTCAGCGCGCCCAGCTCGGTCCTCTCGACGGGCGCGCGGGCGAACGACGCGCAGCGCGCGAGCGTCCGGACCAGCGCCTCGGGGCCGCGCGGGCCGCCCTCGAAGGTGAAGCGCTCGCGCACTTCCGGGAAGTCGGGGACGACGACGAGCGTGCCGCGGTCGACGGGGACGGGGAGCGGCAGGCGCCCCTTCCGGGCGACGACGACCGCGCGCGACGCGACCGCCCGCGCGGTCTTCAGCCCCTCGGCCAGGTCGGGCGCGCGGTCGGCCTTGCGGCGCGCGAGAAGGCGTGTGATGCGCGCGTCGGCGGCGGCGACCTGCGCCTCGTCGGCGCCGGCCTGCCGCAGCAGGTCCACGGCGTCGCGCATGCCCTGCACGTCGTGGGCGATCATCAGCACGTCGTGCCCCGCGTCGAGTCCGCGCAGCGTCGCTTCGGCGACCGGCCAGCGCTTGGTGATCGCGCCCATGCACAGGTCGTCGGAGACGATCAGGCCCTTGTAGCCGAGCTTCTCGCGCAGGAGCCCGCGCACGATCTTCGACGAGAAGGTCGCCGGGACCGAGTCGTAGGCCGGGAAGCGCACGTGCGAGGTCATCACCGCGTCCACGCCCGCGCGCGCGGCGGCGGCGAACGGCGCCAGGTGCGCGCGCTCGAACGGTCCGCGGGGCAGCTTGATGGTGGGCAGGTCCACGTGCGCGTCCACGGTCGCGGCGCCCTTGCCGGGGAAGTGCTTGGCGCAGGCGGACACGCCGTTCTCTTGTAAGCCGCGCGCGAACGCCGCGCCCAGCGTGGAGACCGTCTTCGGGTCGGGTCCGAAGGACCTGATGCCGATGCCCGGGTTGTACTCCTTCACGGCCACGTCGAGCACCGGGGCCAGGTTCATCCGGACGCCGAGCGGCGCCAGCTCGCGCGCCATCTGGCGGCCGACCGCGTAGGCCAGGCGCGGGTCGCGCGCGCGGCCGAGCGCGGCGTTGCCCGGGAAAGCCGTCACGCCGGCGGTGAAGCGCAGGACCCAGCCGCCCTCGTGGTCCACGGCGACGAGCAGGGGCCGCCCGAGCCTCTGCTCCAGCTCGTCGACGAACGCCTTCGTCTGCGCGGGGGAGACGATGTTGCGCGCCAGCAGGAGCAGGCCGGTCGCGCCGGTGGACTTGAACAGCGAGACGGTCTCGCGCGCGGGCTTGGTCCCGTACGCGCCGAACATGAACAATCGGCCGGGGTCGGTCACGCCGGGAGTGTATCAAAAGAGGACCCTGGCATCCCTCGTCGGGAAGCTGTATCGTATGTCCATGGACGCCCTGGAGTTTCTCTACACCCGCGTCCCGCTGTTCGCGGGCCTGACCGAGGAGACGCTGCTGCCGCTGGCCAAGGATTCGGCGCTGAAGGAGTTCGCCGCCGGCCAGACCGTCGTGCACGCGGGGATGAGCGTCGAGCAGCTGCACGTGGTCGCGGTCGGCTCCGTCGGCATCCACGCGAAGATCCCCAACAAGGGCGTCCAGCAGGTCGCCGAGCTGAAGTCCGGCGAGGTGTTCGGCGAGGCCTCGATGGTGGAGGGCAGCCTGGCCGGCGCGACCGTCAAGGCCGGCGAGCAGGGCGCCGTGATCCTCCTCATCCCCGAGGAGCCGTTCCGCGCGCTGTACGCCGGCAGCCCCGAGTTCCACGCCCGCCTGGACGCGCTGATCGCCTCCCGCCGCCCGCCCACCAAGTCGACCGCGGCTTAGGCCCGGGTACCGCGTGAATCCTGACTGGAAAAGTCGACTGACGCTGGCGTCACCCTTTTGCCCGCGGGAGCTCGATCCGAGGTAAGCCCGGGGTTCTTTAAGGAGTAGAATCGGCGTATGAGCGCCCTTCTCCTCCTCCTCTCCGTCGCGGCGTCGGCCGCGGCCCCGTCGGTCAGCATCCTCTCCGCGTCGCCCGCCGGCCCCGCCTCGGCGGGTGCCGAGCCCGAGGCGGTCGTCGTCGTGTTCGACCAGCCGATGGTCGCGCTGGCCTCGCCCGCGGACATGGGGCGCGCGTGCCCGCTCAAACTCTCGCCGTCGGTGGCCGGGCGCTGCCGCTGGCGCGGCACGCAGACGCTCGCCTTCGAGCCGGAGAGGCCCCTGCCGCCCGCGGCGTCGTTCCGCGCGACCGTCCCGGCCGGCACGCGCTCGGCGGTGACCGGCGCCGCGCTGGCCGCGGAGCGCTCGTGGACCTTCGAGACGCGGCGGCCGCAGCTGCTCGACAGCCGGCCCCAGGACGGCGACCGCTGGATCGCGCCCGACGCGACGCTGTTCCTGCACTTCGACATGACGATGGACCCCAAGCGCGCGCGCGGCGCGGTCGTCCTGCGCGAGGCGGCGCTCGACTCGGCCGAGCCCGGCGAGGAGCTGGCCGCCGGCGTGCGCCGCGCGACGCCCGAGGAGGTCAAGGCGGCGTGGCCGTGGAGCTGGGGCGAGGCGGTGCCGTCGTCGGCGACGGTGCTGGCGGTGAAGCCGTCGCGCCCCCTGCGCCGCGACCGCGCGTACCGCCTGACGCTGAAGGCGGACCTGCGCGCCGCCGACGGCGAACTGGGGCTGTCGTCGGAGCGGACGGTCCGTTTCGAGGCGCCGTACTCCTTCAAGCTCGTGGACGGCCCCGGGCGCGCGTGCCTGCCGCGCGGCTACGCGGTGTCCTTCACGAACCCGGTCGTCCACGGCGAGCTGGTCGCGCACCTGCGCGTCGAGGGCTCGACGCGGAGCTGGGACGCGGAGGGCCGGCGCTCGCGCGCCCTCGGCGAGCGCGACCCGGAGCGGCGCCGGGTGGCCTTCCACCTGGGCGACCTGGGGTTCGAGCCCGACCGCTCGTACACGCTCGTCGTCTCGTCGGACCTCGCCGACGCGTTCGGACAGCCGCTCGGCGCCGAGGTCCGCGTGCCGTTCTCCAACGACGGGCTCTGCCCGCGGCTGAGCATGCCCCAGCAGTTCGGCGTGCTGGAGCAGGGCCTGCCCGCGCGCCATCCGGTCACCGCGGTCAACGTGCCGACGGCGCCGCTGCGCAAGGGCGTGGTTGCCGACGAAGCTTTCATCCCGTTCTACCGCGGCATCTCCTGGGGCTGCCGCGACCGGCTCGCCTTCGACGCGCCCGAGAAGCCGTGGGACCTGGGCCTGCCGCGCAACCGCTCGCTGCGCACCTTCGTGGACCTGGCCCCGGCGTTCGCGGCCGCGCGCCCGCCGCGCTCCGGCGGCCTGGCCGCCGTCGAGGTGACGGGGCCGGGCGACTGCCGCCAGAAGGCGGTGCTCGACGTGACGCGCGTCGGCCTTCATCTCAAATCCTCGCCCGACTCCACCTTGGTGTGGGCGACCTACCTGAAGTCCGCCGCGCCCGCCGCGGGCGTGCCCGTCGAGCTGAGGAGCGACGACAACAAGGTCTTGTGGCGCGGCGTCACCAACCGCGACGGCCTGGCCGACGCGCCGGGCTGGAAAGGCCTCGGGCTGACGGACTGGAAGCGCTGGTCCCGCCCGAACCTGTGGGCGTTCGCCAAGGACCCGAAGGGGACGGCGGTGCTGTCGCTCGATTGGCGCGGCGGCGTGGAGCCGTGGCGCTTCGACGTGATGAGCGACTGGGCGCCGCGCCCGCGGCACTACCGCGTGTCGCTGTTCACCGAGCGCGGCGTGTACCGCTCCGGCGAGACCGTGCGCGTGAAGGCGATCGCGCGCAAGCTGGAGGGCGGCGACTGGCGCGCGCTCGGCGCGGGCGACCCGCGCACTCTGGTCCTCACCGTGAAGGACCCGCGCGGCGCCGAGGTCGTGAGGACCACGGCGACGCTGTCGGACCTGTCGTCGCTGGACGCGTCGTTCGCGCTGCGCGACTCCGCTCCGACCGGGCATTGGACCGTGCGCCTGCGCGAGCCGGGGGCGAAGGACGACGACCTGGTGCGCCCCGCCGTCGATGGCGAGGAGGAGGGCGGCGGCGAGGACGAGGCGCCGGTCACGCCGAACGGCGAGGTCCTGCTCAACGCCGCGAAGACCTTCCGCGTGGAGGCCTTCAAGCCGGCCGCGTTCGAGGTGAAGGCGGTCCCGGCCGCGCCGTCGTGGCTGGCCGGCGACGCCTACCAGGCGTCGATCGAGGGCTGGTGGCTGTTCGGCGCGCCGATGGCCGGCGAGAAGGCCGCGTGGTCCCTGCGCCTGGAGCCGTCGGCCTACGAGCCGCCGGGCTGGCCGGGCTTCTCGTTCGCGCCGGCGTGGCGCAAGCGCCGCGCGGAGACCGGCCGCCTGCTGGCCTCCGGGGAGGCCGGGCTCGACGCCAAGGGCCGCGCGTCCGCGACCGCCGTCCTGGACCCGGGCGACGCGCTGGGGCCGCTGAACGCGGCGTTCGAGGCGTCGGTGGTCAGCCCCGAACGCCAGCGCCTGTTCGCGCGCGCCTCCGGCGTCGTGCACCGCGCCGACCTGTATTATGGGGTGAAGTCCGAGTCGAACTTCATCGAGTTGGGCCAGCGCTGGGACGCGGCCGCGGCGGCGGTGCGGCCCGACGGCCGGCGCGCGGAGACGCTGGGCGCGTCGTGGAGCCTGCGCCGCCGCGAGTGGCTGAGCGTGGAGCGCGCCGGCGTGGCCGGGCGCCTGGAGTGGGTCAGCGAGGAGCGCGAGACTTTGGTCTCCTCGGGGACCTTCGCGGCGTCGGCGTCCACCTGGACCTGGAGCGCGACGCCGGACAAGCCCGGCGAGTACGAGTTCTCGCTGTCGGGCCGCGACGAGAAGGGCCGCCCCGCCGAGACCGTGCGCGAGTTCAACGTCGCCGGGGCCGGCGAGGCGTGGTGGAAGCGCAAGGACGACGACATCGTCGAGATCGTCGCCGACAAGGATTCTTATAAGCCCGGCGAGACGGCGCGCCTGCTGGTGAAGTCGCCGTACGAGAAGGCGAGCGCGCTGGTCACCGTCGAGCGCGAGGGCGTGATCGCGCGCTGGACGCAGACGCTCAAGGGCGGCGCGTCGCTGGTGCGCGTGCCGCTGGACGACCGC
>JACQBB010000184.1 GCA_016194625.1 Elusimicrobiota bacterium
GGCTGAGGAGCACGCCGTCCGAGCGCACCATCCACACCAGCGAGTCCGGCTCCTGCTGGTACTTCATGTCCACGATCGTGTAGCCCGTGAACAGGTGGTTGGACAGCAGGCTCAGGTTCGCGCTGTCGTAGGAGTTGGTGTAGATGCTGAACGCCATCTCGCGCACCACGCTCCCCATGGGCTGGACCAGGAGCAGCCGGATCCCGATGGGGATGGGCTTGACGGCCGACGTGCCGCGGCGGCCCTGCGGCGAGATCTGCACCGTGGTCGGCGTGATGACTCCGCTGCCCGAGGTGATGACGAAATCCGTCTCCGAGGTGAGCGCCATCAGCTCGCGCGGCGCGGCCAGGCTCTGGATCGCGTTCAGCTTCTGGGAGGGCAGGTTGACGTTGATGCTGTCCGAGTCCACGATCGGGTTGCTGACGCCGAAGTCGTCGTAGGCGCTGGACCGGCTGCCCCACAGCGTGTCCGGCTGGGAGGGCGTGGCCGCGCAGAACAGGCGGTCCTGGTGGAAGATGCCGTCCGACGGCCAGCCGCGGTAGGTGGACCAGGCGCCCTCCGCCCAATCGCGGGTGGCGGTCGTCCCGCCCAGCGTGGTCAGCACGTTGGCGTAGACGTGCTGCGCGTCCGTGTAGGCCGTGACCTGGACCACGCCCACCCAGTCGAACGAGTTGGCCGACAGGTTGGCGGTGACGCTGCCGGAGGTGTACGCGGTGAAGTATGTCCGGATCAGGCACTGGCTGACGCCCGTCTGACCCGTGGTGTTGTAGTTCGCGTTCGCGGCGGAGGTGAAGGACTGCAGCGTGGTCCAGCTGGCGCCGCCGTCCGTGGACATCTGCACGGACATCGTGCCCGTCCAGGAGCCGTTGGTCAGCAGGCTCCAGGTCGTGCCGCACTTGATGACCGACCCCGCCGCGCCGCCGGCGGCCAGCGTGTCGCTGGTCGCCTGTGCCGAGATGGTGTGGACGATCTTCCACAGCGCGCCGACGTGCTGGGCGTTGAACAGCGCGAAGTTCGCGGTCAGGATGATCGGTCCGGGGATGCCCACCGTGCCGGCGCCCGGGGTGTAGCTGCTGAAGTTCGCGTTCGCGTGCAGGTAGTTCGCCGTCCCGAGCGTGCACAGGTAGATGGTCACGCTGTCGATGACGACCACCGAGTAGCTGTTGCCGTTGACCTGGCTGGCCACGGCTCCGGTCAGGCTGGCGATGGTGACGACGGCCCCCGAGGTGAGGCCGTGCGGGACGGCCGTGACCAAGCCGATGATCGGCGGCGGGGGGGACCCCAATCCGTACCCGCCGAAGATCGCCAGCACCTGCGCGATGTTGACGGTGGTGTTGCCCGTGTTCGAGATGGCGCTGGGCGTCAGCGTCTGGCCAGCGACGGTGTTGTCCAGCATCCACGGTCCGTTCTGGAACACGAAGGCCGCGATGGTCCAGTTCGTGGCGCCCAGGCGCGTGAGCATCTGCGGGGCGTAGTTCGGATGGAAGAAGTACATCACGTCGGCCGACTGGGTGAACTTCAGCGCGGCCAGGTCGGCGCCGGCCCACGGCGTCGGGATCTCGTAGGCGTTCTGCGCCACCCACTTTCCGGCGGCCAGGTCCGTCGCGAAGGTGCCGGCGGTGTGCGCCGTCACGCAGTAGTACTGCGTCCCGCTCTGCGTGACGAAGTTGCCGACGACGTAGGCGTTCCCCGTGCCCCACGCCGGCGCGTTGGACATCTGGACCTGCCCGCCGTTGAAATAGAAGCGCGCGTAAAGGTGCCCCAGCTCGATGACGTAGGACTGGAGGCTGGAGTAGGAGAACTCGATCAGCCGGACCGGGTGCGCGGAGTCCTTGGCCAGCGCGATCAGGCGCATGCCCGGGCGGTTGTAGGCGCCGCCCGTGGGCGAGATGATGACGTTGCGCGCGCGCTTAAGCCCCGCCTGGTACTTGGCGAAGTCCGTGCGCGCGTGCAGGTTGGGGGCGATCTCTCCCGCGGCGAAGGTGGTCTGGCTGGCGTGGATGACCGGCATCAGCCTCTCACCCGGACGAATTCGGAGGAGCGCTTGGCCAGGTCCGCGCCCTCGGTGAAGTTCACGCGCTTGGCCTCCTGGATCTGGGACAGGTACTTGGCCTCCATGGCGGCGCGCAGCTCCTTGTCGCCGGTGAGGTGCCCGGTGAGCTCCGCGGCCAGCTTGAAGGACATCGCCTTCACGAACAGGGCGTCCCACAGCGTGGTGTCGTCCACCAGCGCGGTCCACTCGGCGTAGGCGTTCTGCAGCTGGGAGACGATGATCTTGCCGCCCGTGGTGGGGCCCAGCATCTCGCGAAAATCGGGATCCTCCACGATGTCCGGCCGCGCCTTCGCGTCGGGATCCGCGGCCCAGTCCGGGATGGACACGCCGCGCATGTCGCCCAGCACGGCGCTGAAGACCTTGCGGACCAGGAGGCACTTCGACGGGTAGCCGTAGACGTAGTTCCAGCCGATCACCTTGTCGTTGGCCGACAGCGCCAGCGGCTGGATCATCGTGGCGAAGTTCCACGGGCAGTCGCGCAGCACCTCGTCGCGGCTGGGACCCCACAGCGCCGCGGCGCGGCGCGCGGACTCCGAGTTCTCCTGGAGGCTCGCAATCAAGCGCGTGCCCATGTGCGTCATCGCGAGGTTGATGATGTCGGTCTGCGAAGCCATGGCTCTCCGTGGGGGGCGGGAGGCGGCCCCAGCGTCAGGCCGCCTCCCCGATCGGCGTCAGGTCAGTCGTCGTCCTGCGCCGACTTCTCGCCCTTGCCCTTCTTGCCGGGCGCGGGCTTCTCGTCCTTCTGCGGCTTCGGAGCGGGTTCGGTCTTGGCGGGCTCCGCGGCGGGCTTCTCCGGAGAGGCGCCGGCCTTCAGGGCCTCGGACGCCTTCTTGTTGAGCTCCTCGCTGACGAACCGGAAGTGCGGGAGGGGGAACAGGGCGGTGTCCGGCAGCTTGCGGGACTTGGCGCTGGCGCGCAGCTCCGACTCGCTGACCTCGATGACGCGGCCCTTCTCGCTGTGGCCGTGATGGCCGTAGCTCTCGTTGACGGCGACGATCTTGTACATGCGTTTCTCCTTGCGGCGGGGTCCGGAGAGGCGGCCCCAGCGTCAGGCCGCCTCCCCGGTTTACTGCGCCCGGCTTACTCCACGCCCGCGCCGGAGCGCAGGGTCTGGCCGACCAGCTCGGGGTCCTTCGTCAGGAACGCGTCCACCGAGCCCGCGTTGAAGTTCTCCGTGCCGACGACGTACGACAGGGCGATGTAGCGCCGCGAGCCGCGGGGCATCTCCGCCTTCCAGATCACCGACCCGGCCACCAGCGCCGCCACCACTCGGACCGGCGAGATGCCCAGGTCGTAGACGGTGCCGGTGAGGACGTTGTTGCCGTCCACGGCGTCCGCCGTCTGGACCTTGACCTGCAGGGTCGCGGTGTGGTTCGCGGAATCCAGGGACACCTTGGAGCGCACGACGAGCCACAGATTCTCGTACGCGTCGCCCTTGGCGCCCTGGTCGATCGTCTTGAGCGAAACGGCCGAAGCGGTGATCGCCTGACCGTCGCTGAACTTGTTCTGGCTGTCCATGTACATGGTGAGTTCGGCTCCTTGCCCTTAGGGCACCGGGCGGATCACGGCGTAGTTGATGACCGCGCCGCCCGCTCCGGGGTTCTGGTTGACCGCGATGTTGAACTTCGTCGCGGCGGTGATGACGACGGCGGTGACGAACGTCCCCGCCGTCGCGCCCTGCGTGGCCACGCTGGCCACCACGATGTCGCCCGCCGCCACGCCGGCGTCGGTGACGTCGATGCTCGTGCTGCCGCTGGCCACCGTCGCCTGTCCCACCTTGCGGGGGACCCCGGCGCACTGGCCGAACACGGCCTGCAGGTACTTCCTGAGATCCGAAGAAGGATTCAGGAAGTTCAGATTCACGGCTCCCAGCTTCAGAGCCATGGTCTTAGCTCACCTGCGCTTCGGTGTTGAGAAGCGCGTCCACGCGGCGGACCGGGATGCCCAGGAGCTTGGTCACGGGCTCGCCCTGCTCGATCTCCTCGGAGATCTTCAGCAGCGCGTTGCTCTTGTTCATCGCCTGGATGTCCAGCGCCGACTTGACCGTGCGGTTGCAGTACCACGCGACGCGGCCCTCGCGCATGTTCCAGATGCGGTTGGACGCGACGACGGCCTGCTTGATCAGGAGCGCCGCGGTGTCGTTGACCGACCCCGAGGTGCCCAGCGCCACGCTGTCGATGTTGCAGATGCGGACCGCCTGGCGCCAGTCGCGGACGGCCAGGCCCATGCGGGCCTTGTACTGGTCGATCCACGCCCAGAACTTCGCGCCGGTGCCCGTGCCGTCGTCCACCAGCCAGCGGCCCTTGTCCTCGTGCGCGATGCCGGCCTTCGTCCCCTTCGGGAAGAAGGTGTGGATGCCGTTCTCGCCCCACGCCACCAGCCACAGGCTGGTGTTGTTGCCGTTGGCCGGCGTTCCGTACACGCCGCCCTCCGACGCGTCGATGACGTTGTAGCCCGAGTCGGGCTTCGTCGCGTCGGTGTTCGTCAGCGACTGGTCCGCGTTGAAGCCGGCGTTCAGCGCGGAGTAGAACGTGGACAGGCCGGTGAACCGCTCCGGGTTCACGCGCGTGTCGCCGTACAGCAGGGTCGAGGCCAGCGTCTGCGCGATGGACTCGATGAACGGCGCGTTCTCCGACAGGCGGAACGCCGCGCCGTCGCCCTGGATCTCGACGAGCTCCTCGTCCACCTGGCCCATCGCCTCGATGAGGCCGGCCGACATGGTGATCTGGTGCGCGGTGGACTTGCTGGGGACGACGCCCTGGTTGATCTGGCGCCACGCGACCGACGGCAGGCCGTCGCGGACGGTCGTCACGTGGCCGGTCGCGAGGTTGCCCTCGATGGACACGGCGTCCGTGAGCATGTGGTTCACGCGGTTCATCATCTCGACGATCCGCGCGACCTTGCCGTCCTCGGTCCGCTTCGCGCGGTCGAGGAGCGTGAGGTTGGTGTTTCCGACGATGGTGCTGGACATGGGCTTCTAGCCCTCCTTTGCGATCAGTTTCGCGGCTTGGTGGTCTTCATCGAATCCCCGTAGAACAGCTCGGCGTCGGACTTCGGGGTTTCGCGCCCCGCGCCCTCCACGAACTTGTCCTCGGAGATGGACTTACCGACGGCGTGGGCCCATCTCAGGATGGCGGGATGATTGCCCAGCCCCGACTCGTTGAGGACCTTCTTCAGGTCCGGCGGCCCGAAACGCTCGATCGCTTTGGAGGCGACCGCGAGGTCCGATTCGAACGTGCTGCCGAAGGCCTTTTTGCTCTCCTCGAGCCAGCTGGCCTTGAGCTCGTCGAACGAACGGATGCTCGCTTCGCGATCCTGCGCGACGATCTTCGTGTAGAAGTCCAGCCCTTCCTGCGCGGCTTCCTGCGAGAGGTTCATCTTCTTGGCGAGCGCCGTGAACTGGTCCATCGCGGCCGCCTCGAGTTTCATGCCCTCCGGCAGTTTGAAGTCCTGGTACTTTTCCGGTGCGCCTTGCGGCTTGTCCTTCTGCGGCTCGGCGCCTTCCGGCTTGGCGCCGTCCTTCCCC
>JACQBB010000185.1 GCA_016194625.1 Elusimicrobiota bacterium
GCGCTGAGGATGTTGCGGACCTCCTCGGCGATGATGGTCAGCAGGCTGTCCAGGTGCGTCTCGGCCGCGACCATGCGTCCGAACCGGGCCAGGAGGGATTGGCGCTTCTCGAGCTCCTGCCTACGCCCCATGGGAGTCCTCGACGGCGCCGGCGATGTACTCGGAGATGTGGAGCACGCGAGCGTCATGGTAATACATCTTCAATCCCCGCGCAAGCTGGATGAGGCACGAGGTCGAGCTGGTGACGACCGTTCCCGCCTGGACGGACGCGGCGTTGCCGACCTTGCGGCGCAGGATCTCGTCGGACAGCTCGCCGTGGACGAACGCGAACGCGCCGGCGCCGCCGCAGCAGGCGTCGGCGCCCGCCATCTCGCGGTACGCGTCGCCCGCGCAGGCGCGCGTCGCGCGGCGGGGCTGGTCCTTCAGGCCCTGGCCGTTCAGCGCCCGGCAGGAGTCGTGGTAGGTGACCACGCCCCCCTCGCGCGCGGCGGGCACCGCGTCGGAGCATTCCCCGTAGACCTCGACGGCGTCGCGCACGCGCGCGGCGAAGCGCTCGGCGCGGACGCGCCACTCGGCGTCGGACGGGAGCAGGAACAGCTGCGGATAGGATTTGAGGAACGCCACGCACGACGAGCAGTCGCCGACGACCGGAGCGTCGCCGGTCGCCTCCGCCTTCTCGATGTTCGCCCGGGCCAGCGCGCGCGCCTGCTCCAGGTCCCCGTAGTTGTGCGCGAGCAGGCCGCAGCAGGAGTTCTCCATGAACCGGCCTTTCCCTTTCAGGTCGGTCAAGGCTTTCCAGGTCGCGGCCCCCACGCGCGGGAACAGGTAGCGCGGCCCGCACGGCGCGAAGTAGCGCCATGTGTCCCCCTCGCCGGCGGCGCGCAGCGCGGGCAGCTCGTCGTCGAGCAGGCGTAGAGGGGATTCGTCCACGTGCGCGTCCATCTCGGCCAGGACCGGGAGGCCGACCAGGCGCAGGAGCGGGCGCGCGAGGCGCGACAGACCCAGGCGCTTGAGCAGGAAGCCGGCCTTCAGCAGGAGCCGCAGAGTCGCCGGGCTCGTCAGCAGGAGGCCGGAGACGGCGCGCACCAGCCAGTGCCCGTCGCCGCGGATGCGGCGGCGCCCCTCCAGAACGATGTCGATCGTGGGGACTTTCGCGTAGCAGGCCGTCGTGCACGCCCCGCACAGCAGGCAGGTGGACAGCGCCTCCTCGGCGTCCTTCGGGTCGGCGAGCTTGCCCTCCAGCATCTGGCGCACCAGCTGGTTGCGGCCCCGCGGGGACCAGGCCTCGCGGCCGGTGGCCACGTAGGTCGGGCAGGCCTGCTCGCAGTAGCCGCAGCGCGAGCACTGCGCGGCCGCGTCGTAGTCGGAGCGCTCGCCGAGGTCCGTCAGCAGCCGACCGAGGATCTCCGCCATGCCTTCATTATACCGCCCGGAACGGCGGCCGCGACGCGGCCCGGCTCAGAGCGGGGAGGTCATCCGGCCCGCGGGATCGAACGCCGCGCGCGCCTTCAGCGCCCACGGCGAGAACACCGGCGGGCGGACCGGCGGGAGCGCGTCGGGGACGGGGACGGGGCGGGCGTGGAGCTTGAAGGTCGCCTCCAAGACGACGCCGAACGAGCCCCACGAGCCCAGCACCAGGCGCGGCAGGTCGTAGCCGGCCACGTTCTTGACCACCTTGCCGCCGAGCTCGACGACCTCTCCGGTGGACAGGAGCAGGCGCATCCCCAGCAGGTCCTCGCGCGTCCCCGGCCACGCGCGCGTCGCCAGCAGTCCGCCGAGCGTGCCGCCGGTCTTGGGCAGGCGCAGGCGGTAGCCCTGCGACTCCAGCTCGCGGTGCAGGCCGTGCAGGGAGATCCCCGCCTCGACGGTCAGCGTCAGGTTCTTGCGGTCCAAGTCGACGATCCGGTTCATGCCGGCCGTCAGCAGCTCGACGGCGCCGGCGGGCGTCGGGTCGGGCAGGCGCGTGGAGGCCCCGCGCACGCGGAAGGCCGCGTCCGGCGCCGCCTCGCGGACCTTCTCGACGAGGTGCGCCGCCTGCTCCGACAGCGCCGGCGACGGCGGCTTGCGGAACGGCGCGGAGGCCGACGGCGAGCCGACGAGCGGGAACAATTTGTCGGGGTTCGCGAGGTTCTCCGGGTCCAGCGCCAGCTTCACGCGGCGGAACAGAGCGAGCGTCTCCGGCGTGAACAGCCAGGCCATCGCGTCGCGCTTGTCCAGGCCGATGCCGTGCTCGCCCGACAGCGAGCCGCCCAGTTCGACGCAGGCCTGCAGCATCTCGTGGCCGGCGGCCTTCACGCGGCGGGTCTGCTCGGGGTCGCGCTCGTCGAAGACGATGTTCGGATGGATGTTGCCGTCCCCCGCGTGGAAGAGCAGGTACGCCTTCACCGAATGCCTCGCGGCGATCTCCTGCAGGCGCCGGACGCAGTCCGGCAGCTTGTCGCGCGGGACCACGCCGTCCTCGACGAGGACGTTCGGCGCCAGCCGCGCCAGCGCCGCGTAGGCGCCGCGGCGGCCCTCCCACAGGCGGTCGCGCTCGGCCGCGTCGGCGGCGGCGCGCACCGAGGCGGCGCCGCTCTCGCGGCACAGCGCGGCGACCGCGGCGGCGTCGCGCTCGACCTCGTCGACCGCGCCGTCCAGCTCGATGAGCAGGACCGCGGGGTCCTTCGGGTAGCCGAGGGGCTTCAGCGCCTCGACCGACTCCACGGTCGCGCGGTCCATCGCCTCCAGGCAGCGCGGCACGACGCCGGAGGCGATCGTCGCCGACACGCAGGCGATCGCCGCGTCGATCGACGGGAAGCCGGCCAGCAGCGTGCGCGACTCGGCCGGGAGGGGCGTCAGCTTGAGCCACAGCCGGACGATGACGCCGAGCGTGCCCTCCGCGCCGACGAGCAGGCTCGCCAGCTCCGGGCCGCCGTCGTCGTGCGAGAAGCGCGCGAGCGTCCCGTCGGGCATCGCGGCCTCGACGGCCAGCACGTGGTTGGTCGTGACGCCGTACTTGAGGCAGCGCGGGCCGCCGGCGTTCTCCGACGCGTTGCCGCCGAGCGTCGAGACGCGGAAGCTCGCCGGGTCGGGGGCGTAGAACAGCCCCAGCCTCTCCGCGGCGTTCTGCAGGTGCAGGTTGACCACGCCGGGCTCGACGCACGCGACGCGGGCGTCGCGGTCGATGGACAGGATGCGGTCGAGCCGCGCCAGCGCGATCACCAGGCCGCCGCGCAGCGCGATGCAGCCGCCGGAGAGGTTCGTGCCCGCGCCGCGCGCGACGTACGGCACGCCGTTCTCCGCGCACCAGGCCACCGCGCGGCGCACGTCCTCGGACGAGCGGGCCAGCAGGACGGCGTCGGGGCGCGCGCGGTCGAGCGCGCCGTCGTAGGAGTACACGGCCAGGTCGGCCGGCGAGGTCAGCAGGGAGCCCGGCGCGACGCGCGAGGCGAGCTCCGCGACCGCGGCCATGGGGCTACTTCGGCGGGGCCGGCGGGGCCGGCGGCGGCAGGCTGGCGACGAGCGGGCCCGTCGGCAGCGCGATCGACGCCGCGCCGGACGCCGCGGGAGGCGGGGCGGCCGCGCCCTTGGGGATCGGCAGCTTGAAGAAGAAGAACGAGCCGACGCCCAGCTCGGACTCGATGCCCATGTCGCCGCCGTGCATCTGCA
Source organism: Elusimicrobiota bacterium (assembly GCA_016194625.1). The sequence goes on from JACQBB010000185.1 coordinate 3,649, forward strand.
CGATCTCGCGCGCGATCTTCAGGCCCAGGCCGAAGCCGGCCTTGCGCATCGTCTGCGCCTCCTTCGTCTGGAAGAAGCGCTCCCACACGCGGGGCAGGTCCTCCTTGCTGATGCCGATGCCGGTGTCGCGCACGCCGACGACGACCCAGTCCGGCGACAGCGTCGCCTCGATGGTGACGCTGCCCCCCTCCTTCGTGTACTGGACCGCGTTCGTGCACAGGTTCTGGATGACCTGGCCGATGCGGTGCGCGTCGCCCTTCAGCGGCGGGATGCCCGGCGGGACCTTCATCGAGAACTTGAGCTGCTTGCGCTCGGCGACCACGTCGACGCGCGACTTGACCTCCGCGATGACCGCCGCCAGGTCCAGCTCGCCGATCTCGACGCGCAGCTTGCCGGACTCGATCGCGGCCAGGTCCACCAGGTCGGAGACCAGGTGGTTCAGGGTCTTGGCGGCGTTGTTGATGTGCGCGGCGCACTTCAGCTCGTCGGGCTTGTCCTTGAGGCGCATCGCCAGCACCTCGGCGTAGCCGAGGATGGCGGTCAGCGGGTTCTTGACGTCGTGCGCGACCGTCGCGAAGAACTTGGTCTGGAAGCCGTTGACCTGCGCGAGCTTGCGCGCCAGGTCCTCGGTCTCCTTGAACAGGCGGGCGTTCTCGAGCTTCAGGAAGCGCGCGTCGAGCGCGCGCTGGATCGACAGCACCAGGCGCGAGGCGTCGACCGGCTTGGTGACCGCGTCGTCGAGGCCGAGCTCGATGGCGCGCGTGACGCCCTTCAGCGCGTCCTGGACGGGGAACTGGTCGATCATCAGGATCAGGCGCAGGTCCTTGTCCTTCTCGCGCAGCTTCAGCGCCAGGTTCGCGCCGGAGAGCTTCGTCGTCTCGAGCGCCGAGCCGCCGATCGCCACGAGGGCGAACGGCTTCTGCTGGGCCAGGCGCAGGGCCTCCTCGCCGTTGACCGTGCTGGTCACGTCGTAGCCCAGCGCGATCAGCGACTCGGACAGGCGCGACAGCGTCGGCACGTCGTTGTCGACGAGGAGCAGGCGCTCCTTCTCGCGCGGCGCGGCCTTCACCGCGCCGAGCGCCTCGCTGAGGACCTCGGCGACGCGCGTCGCCTGCTCGCGGGGCACCACGGCGGGCTTGCCCTTCGTGATCGCCATCGTCGCGGCGCGCAGCGGGTCGAGCGGGGTCAGCAGGTAGCACGCCGCGTTCGGCATCACCTGGCGCAGCTTCGCGTCGAACTGCTGGGCCTCCGCGTGCGTCCCGGTGAACTTCGCGACCGCGATGTGGCCGAGGACCGGGGGCTCCTGGTCGGAGGGCTCGTCGGAGCCGCCGGCGAGGCGGCCCCAGAAGCCGCCCTTCGCGGGCTTCGATTTGGTGCGCGCCTGCTCGCTGCGCGCGGACTGCTCGCGCAGCATCTCGATCATCCCGACGTGGCTGTCCACCTGGAAGAACTGCACGCCCGCCTGGCGCAGCGCGCCCTGGATGCCCTGCGTGAGGAACAGCGTCGGCTCGACGAGGAACGCGATCGGCACCTCGACGGCGCGGACCTGGTCCACGAAGCCGCGCGGCAGGGGCCACGGCAGGCGGCGCATCGGCGCGGCCATCGCGGGCGTCAGCGGCGCCGCGGGCTCCAGGCCGATCAGCGCGAAGCCGCCCTTGTCGGCCTGCAGCTTGACCAGCGCCGCGCGGTCGTCGGCGGAGGCCTTCGCGAAGTCGAGGACGAGGGCGGCGAAGGTCTCGCTGGAGAGCTTCAGCGCGGCCGCGCGCGCGTCGGCGACGGGCACGGTCTCGTACTCGCGGCCGACCATCGACGGCGTCAGCTCGTTGACGAGGGCCTGGTCCAGCCCGACCAGCAGGACGCGCCCCTTGGGATTCATCAGGCCGCCGGCTCCAGGCTCGCCGTGAAGTGGCCGAGGCGCGCGGGCGCCTCCACGAGGCGCAGGGGCTTGATCTCCCTCGCGCGCGAGGCCACGTCGGCGACGACCTCGATCAGGAAGTCCACGTGGCTCTGCGTGTACGCGCGGCGCGGGATGGCCATGCGCACCAGCTCCATCGGCGCGGCCTTCGCCTCGCCGGCGCCGCGCTTGCCGAACATCAGCGAGCCGATCTCGACGGTGCGCACGCCGGCCGTCAGGTACAGCTCGCAGGCGAGCGCCTGGGCCGGGTAGCCGGACGGCGGGATGTGCGGCAGCAGGCGCTTGGCGTCGATGTAGATCGCGTGGCCGCCCGGAGGTTCGACGATCGGCACGCCCGCGCGGCGGAGGCCGTCGCCCAGGTACTCGACCGAGCGGATGCGGTAGGCCAGGTAGTGCTCGTCGAGAGCCTCGCCCAGGCCCACCGCCAGCGCCTCCAGGTCGCGCCCGGCCAGGCCGCCGTAGGTCGGGAAGCCCTCGCCCAGGATCATCTCGTCGCGGCAGTCCTTGGCGAGCGCGTCGTCGTTCAGCGCCAGGAAGCCGCCGATGTTGACGAACGCGTCCTTCTTCGAGCTCATCCAGCAGCCGTCGCAGTACGAGAACATCTCCCGGGCGATCTCGGTCGGGGTGCGCTTCGACTGGCCGAGCTCGCGGAGCTTCACGAACCAGGAGTTCTCCGCGAAGCGCGCGACGTCGAGGAACAGCGGGATCTTATAGTGCCTGGAGATCTCGCGCGCCGCGCGCAGGTTCCCCAGCGACACCGGCTGGCCGCCGAGCGAGTTGTTGGTCAGCGTCATCACGATCATCGCGACCTTCGGCGCGCCGACCTCGCGGATCTTGCGCTCGAGGGCGGCCAGGTCGATGTCGCCCTTGAACGGCGCGGGCGTCCCGAACAGGAGCGCCTCGGGCGTCGGCAGGTCGATCGCCTCGGCGCCGGACGCCTCGACGTTGGCGCGCGTCGTGTCGAAGTGCGAGTTCGAGAGGAACACCTTGCCCGGGCCGCCGACGGCGCGGAACAGGATGCGCTCGGCCGCGCGGCCCTGGTGCATCGGCAGGACGTGCTTGAGGCCGGTCAGGCCGCGCACGACCTTCTCGAGGGTGAAGAAGCTGCGCGCGCCGGCGTACGACTCGTCGCCGCGCATGATCGCGCCCCACTGGTCGGCCGACATCGCCGAGGTCCCGGAGTCGGTGAGCAGGTCGATGAGGACCTTGTCGGCGGGGACCTTGAACAGGTTCCAGCCCGCCTCGCGGAGGACGCGCTCGCGCTCGGCCCGCGTGGTGAACGCGAGCGGCTCGACCATCTTCACCTTGAAGGGCTCGATGATCGTCTTCCAGGCGCGTTCCATCAGTTCGTCTCCGAGCC
>JACQBB010000227.1 GCA_016194625.1 Elusimicrobiota bacterium
CGAGGAAGCCCGGGCCGTCCTGCGTCAGCGCCCAGGCGGGCGGCGGGAAAGCGCCCCAGCGGTTGGAGACCGCGTTGCGCGCGGCGAGCGCCGCGCCCGCGGCGTCGCCGGTGAAGCGCGACAGGAACGGCCAGACCGGGTCGCCGGTCTCGAGCCAGGTCTTGAGCAGCCATGGGCCCAGGAACGCCGTCGCCGCGACCGCGAAGGCCGCGGCGTCGCGCGGACGGCGCTTCCAGAGCAGGACGGCGGTCCAGGCGGCGAGCGGCGCGGCCAGCGTGAGCTTGGCGGCCGCCGCGCCGCCGGCGAGCAGGCCCGCGAAGGCGGCGCAGCTCGGCTCCGGATCCTCTTCCCAACGGACGAGGGCGAGCGCGGCGCCCAGGGCGAGCAGAGCGGCCGCGGCGTCGGTATGCGCGGTCCCGGATTCCTTCAGGAACGCGGGTTGGGCGGCGAGCAGGAGCGCGGCGGTCCAGCCGGCGGAGGGGCCCGCGGCTCGGCGGGCGGCGGCGAAGACGGCGCCGACGAGCAGGACCGCGGTCCCCCAGTGGACCAGCGCGGCGGCCGTGTCGCGGCCCGCGGCCAAGGGGACGGCGTACAGCGCCTCGAAGACGTGCGGCCAGTGGGAGTGGAGCAGCCACGGGACCGGCGCGAAGCGGCCGGCCTTCAGGGCCAGCTCGGGGAGGGCGAGATGGTAGGCGCGGGCGTCCCACAGGGCGGGCGGGGCCAGGGCGTCGAGGACGGTCGCCGCGGCGGCGAAGGCCAGGGCGCCGGCGGCGGCGCCCTCCACCGGGCCCCAACGGGGGCGCGTCCACGACGGGCCGCCCGCGTTCCCGGCGGCCAGGACGGAGGCGGCGACGACGAGGACGGCCAACGGGAGCGGTCGCAGTCCCCCCGCCCAGCCGAGGAGGAAGACGGCCTGGCCGAGCAGGGCCAGGCCGAGGGCGGCCGAGGCGGTCTCGTCGAGAAAACCCCTTTCCGGGACGCCCAGGGCGCCGCGGACCCGGCGGCCCAGCCCGAGCGAGATCGCCCCGAGGAGGCCGGCGACCAGCAGGGGTTCGAGCCCCCACCAGACCCACAGGCGGACCGAGGTCCCGTCGAGGGAGGACGGGTTCCGGAGCAGATAGCCCCAGAAGCCGGAGGCCCGGTCCACGAGGAGCGCGGCGAGCACGGCCGGGGCGGCGCGCATGTCCCGGATTCTAGCCGATTTGACACCCGGGGAGGGGTGTGCGATAATACGCGGAAGTCCCCTATGGCCTGGTTCACCAAGAAGCCCGATGCGTCCGCGGCGCCGTCGACCGGTCCCGCGGGCCGCGCCCCGAAAGGCCTGAAGGTCGGCCCCCTCCTCGACGAGTCGACCGTCCTCTTCCCCGCCGCGGGCCTGGACAAGAACGCGATCCTGGAGGCGCTGGTCGCGGCCGTGGTGCGCCGGGCGAACGCCGGCGACCCGGCCCCTTTCCTGGCCAAGGCCCTGGAGCGCGAGCAGGGCATCTCGACGACGCTCGACACCGGCCTGAGCCTGCCCCACGCGCGCATGGACGGCATCGGCGCCATCCTGGCCGGCATGGCCGTGCTCAAGACTCCGATCGCCGACCCCAAGCAGGCGGACCTCTCGATCCGCGTCGTGTTCCTGTTCTTCTCGCCGAACAAGCAGGAGGCGTTCCCCCTGCACCTGCAGCTGCTGCGCGGCGTGTCCTCCCTCTTCCAGCCGGCCCTGATCGACAAGCTCACGGCCGCTCCCGGACCGGCGGAGGCTCTCGCCCTGGTCCGCTCCGTTGAAGGCTGACGAGCCCCGGCCGGGACGCCGGGTCACCGAGGTCGTGGTCCTCACGACCGCGATGCTCTCCTTCATCTCCTTCTGGCGCGCGTCGGCCATCGTGCTGTGCGACCTGGCCTCGACCGCGTACTACATCGGCGGCATCGTCGAGCAGGCCGTCGGCAAGTCGGCGCCGTGGTTCATCCTCGCGGTGATGGCGTTCTCGTACACGATCCGCGCCGTGTACATGGAGTCGTGCTCGATGTTCGTGCGCGGCGGCGTGTACAAGGTCGTGAAGGAGGCCATGGGCGGCACGCTGGCCAAGCTCTCGGCTTCGGCCTTGATGTTCGACTACGTGCTGACCGGGCCCATCTCCGCCGTCTCCGGCGGCCAGTACCTGGCGGGCCTGCTCAACAACGTCTTCCCCCATTTCCGCATCGGCTGGCACCTGGACCCGAACACGACCGCGATGGTGTTCGCCATCGCCGCGACGCTGTACTTCTGGTGGGAGAACATCAAGGGCCTCCCCGAGTCCAGCGACAAGGCGCTGAAGATCATGCAGATGACCACCGTGATGGCCGTGGTCATGATGGCCTGGTGCGGCTACACGCTGTGGGTCCATCCCGCCCCGCTCCCCCCGCTCACCCTGAACTTCAGCCCCGAAGGCCTGGGTTGGGCCAGGAACGTCGGCTGGCTGAAGCCCGTCGGCGCGATCGGCATCGTGATGGCGTTCGGTCACTCGCTGCTCGCGATGTCCGGCGAGGAGTCGCTGGCGCAGGTCTACCGCGAGATCGAGGCGCCGAAGATCAAGAACCTGGAGAAGACCGGCCTGGTCATCTTCATCTACAGCATGCTGCTGACCTCCTTGGTCAGCTTCTTCGCCGTCATGATCATCCCCGACGGGGTGCGCATCTCGCAGTACGGCGACAACCTCCTGTCCGGCCTGGCGATGTCCGTGGCCGGACCGCACTGGGCGCGCCTGCTCTTGCAGGCGTTCGTCGCCGGCGCCGGCGTGGCCATCCTGGCCCGCGCGGCCAACACCTCCATCGTCGGCGCAAACGGCGTGCTCAACCGGCTGGCCGAGGACGGGATCCTCGTCGATTGGTTCCGCCACCTGCACAAGAAGTACGGCACCACGCACCGGCTCATCAATCTGATCGTCGGCCTGCAGATCGCGACGATCCTGCTGTGCCGCGGCGACGTGTACATGCTGGGCGAGGCGTACGCGTTCGGCGTGGTCTGGTCGTTAGTGTTCAAGACGATGGCGGTCATGATGCTGCGCTTCAAGAACCGCGAGCCGCGCGAGTTCCTGGTCCCCGGCAACATCCACGTCGGCGACGTGGAGTGGCCGATCGGTCTGGGGCTCATCTTCGTCGTGCTGTTCGCGACCGCGCTGATGAACCTGGTCACCAAGCGCGTGGCCACCGTCTCCGGCTCGATCTTCACCGCCGTGTTCTTCGCGGTGTTCCTCTGGTCGGAGAGATGGAACGAGCGGCACCACGCCGACGCGCACGACGTGAAGGAGAAGTTCAACCTCCGCCAGGAGCCGGACCTCGGCCACCTGAAGGAGGATTTCGCCAAGACTCGCCGCGTCCTGGTCGCGGTGCGCGACCCGAAGAACCTCCTCCACCTGCACAAGGCGCTCGACGAGCTGGACGCCGAGAGCACCGACCTGGTCGTTTTCACCTCGCGCATCCGGACCGGCCTGGGTCTGGTCGACGAGACCGTCGAGATGGACCACGACGAGGAGGTCCTGTTCACGAAGGTCCTCGAGGTCGCCGAGAAGCACGGCAAGACCGTCAAGCCGATGCTGGTCGTCTCCAACGAGCCGTTCTACGCGATCGCCCAGGCCGCGCAGGCCGCGAAGGCCTCCGAGGTCGTGTTCGGCGTCTCCGCCAAGCTCTCCACCGACGCCCAACTCGAGCGCCTGGCGATGACCTGGGGCTCCCTGCCGACGGACACGAAGCAGCCGGTGCGCTTCCGCATCGTCGGCCCCGGCGTCGAGCACGCGGTGGATCTATAAGGCCATGCCCGTCCTGCGCATCACGAAGCACGGCGAGCGCGTCCTGAAGACGCCCTGCCCCCCGGTCGACTATGAGAAGCTCGCGCCCGAGCTGCCCAAGCTTCTGAAGGACATGTGGGCGACGATGGCCGCCGCGCGCGGCGTCGGCCTGGCCGCGCCGCAGATCGGCCTGAGCCTGCGCCTCGCCGTCATCGACGTGCGCCCCGAGGGCAAGTCCCAACGCCTGGTGCTCATCAACCCCGAGATCCTGTCGCTCGAGGGCGAGCAGAAGGACGAGGAGGGCTGCCTGTCCATCCCCGGCGTGTACTCCAAGCTCAAGCGCGCCGCGCGCGTGCGCGTCCGCGCGCTCGACGCCGACGGCAAGCCGTGGGAGATGACCGGCGAGGGCCTGCTCGCGCGCGCCTTCCAGCACGAGACCGACCACCTCGACGGCAAGCTGTACGTGGACCGCCTCCCGTTCGAGGAGCGCCTGAAGGTCCTCGACGTCATCAAGAACGCCAAGGTCAACTGGTCCTGACCGGCGCCGGCCGGTGGCCTTTCCGCGGCCGATATCGTAAAATCTCCTCGGAAACACGCGGACGACTGTTGGCGCCGACAGTCAGCCATCCCCGCCGAGACCCGCCGACGATTGAAGACTCTTTTCTTCGGTACCCCAGAAACGGCCGTCCCCTTCCTGCGCGCGCTCGCCAAGCGCACGCAGGTCCTCGCCGTCGTCTCCCAGCCCGATAAGCCGGCGGGGCGCGGCCTGGAGACGGCGCCGACGCCGGTCAAGAAGGCCGCGCTCGAGCTCGGACTGAAGGTCCTCCAGCCGAACAAGCCGTCGGAGATCGCCGCCGAGCTCAAGGCGCTGGGCGCGGACCTGGCGGTCGTGGTCGCCTACGGACGTCTCTTGAAGCGCGACGCGCTGGACGCGACGCGGCTCGGCTTCATGAACGCGCATTTCTCCCTGCTGCCCAAGTACCGCGGCGCGGCGCCGGTGCAGTGGGCGCTGGTGCGCGGCGAGAAGACCACCGGCGTGTCGCTGTTCTGGCTGGACGAGGGCATGGACACGGGGCCGGTGCAGGCGATGCGCGAGACGCCCGTGGACCCCGATGAGGACGCGGGCGCTCTGCTCGGACGCCTGACGGCGCTGGGCGTCGAGATGCTGGACGGCGTCCTGACGGACCTGGAGGCGGGGAAGGTCGTCCGGACGCCGCAGACGGGAGAGCCGACGGTCGCCCCCCTCATCGAGCGCGAGGACGCGCGCATCGACCTGTCGCGCCCCGCGGCCGCGATCCATGACCAGGTCCGCGGCTTCCGGTTGTGGCCGCGCGCTTACCTCGAAAAGGCCGGGCGGCCGCGCCTTCTCGTCCTCAAGACGGCCCTCCCCTCCCCGTCCGACCCGGTCGGGACGGGCCGCCCGGGACGCGTCCTGCGCATTGAACGGGACCGGGGGATTCTGGTAGAATGTGGGTCCTGCAGTCGTCTGTGGCTCCTCGACGTACAACCCGAGGGAAAAAAGACGCTGAACGCTGCGGATTTCGCCAACGGCCTCCGTTCGGCCGAGGGCGGCTTTTTGCCGTTTGTGGACGACGCGACTTGAACACTCGAACCGACAAGACGACGCACTGGGAGATGGCCGCCGCGAGCGCGGTGTTCCTGGCGTTCGCCTTCTGGGCGGTCAACTGGGGCGTCGAGGGCATCGTGCACAACCGCAAGACGCAGACCGTCCCCGACCTGAAGGGGCGCTCCCTCTCGGCGGCGCTGGACATGCTGGCTCCGCTGAACATCGGCTTGCGCAAGACCGGCGTCGAGTTCGACGCGTCGGTGCCGATCGCCTCGGTCCTGCGCCAGGACCCGCCCGCCGGCACCGTCGTGCGCGAGGGCAAGACCATCCGCGTCGTCGTCAGCCAGGGCGGCCAGACCGTGCAGGCCCCGTCGGTGATCGGGCTGCCGCTGCGCAACGCCGAGATGCTCCTGCGCCAGACCCAGCTCGCGCTCGGCGAGGTCAGCGAGGCGTACTCGCTGAAGGCCGAGAAGGGCCTGGTCCTCTCGCAGGACCCGAAGGGCGAGACCAGCGTCGAGCGCGACGCGCTCGTGAACCTGGTCGTCTCCGGCGGCGCGCCGCCGTCGGGCGTGTCGCTGATGCCCGACTTCTCGCGCAAGACGCTCGAC
>JACQBB010000228.1 GCA_016194625.1 Elusimicrobiota bacterium
CCTGTCGGCGGACCGCCCTCAGGACGCGCTCTCGCTCGCGGGCGCGTACCTGCTCAGCGACCGCGCCGCGCGCTGGCACGAGGCCAACCCCCGCTTCGCCGCCTACCGCGAGAAAGGCCGCGAGTACCTGCGCCGCGCCGAAGCGGCCGTGCTGGCCGCCTACCAGGCCGCCGACCGCCGGGCCGGCGACGCCGCGCTCGTCGCCGAGGCCCGCGCCGCCGCCGGCTCCGGCCGGATCCTGGGCCGCGCCTGGCGCCCCACGCGCGTCCAGGCCAAGGACACCGGCACCTGCGTGCAGAACTCGCTGTACAACGCGATCATGGCGTCGGTCGGCTTCGCGCGGCCGACGACGACGGCCGACTTCGTGGCGGCGTCGCGCGAGCTGGTCCGCCGCGGGCCGGTCCTCGTCCGGGCCGAGTACGCGCGCGAGGCGGCGGCGCTGGGACGCGAGCTGGACCTGGACCTGGGCGGCCGCGACGCGGCCGAAGGCATGGGCACCGGGGACTTGAAGAAGTGGGCGGCGTCGCTGGGCCTGGCGCTGGACGCGGGCGGCGCGCCGCGCGCGGCGGCGGGCTGGGACGCCCTGCTCGCCTCGGGCCGCGAGAACCTGCTGTCCCTGCGCATGTTCCACCCGCGCTTCCGTCACACCGACGCGGAGCGGCGCGCGCGCGGCCACGACCTGCGCCAGCTCCATCATGAGGTCTACCTGCTCGGCGCCTTCGACAGTCCGTCGTCGGGCCGCCGCCTGTACCTCCTGCAGGACTCCGGCTCCGGCACGACGCTGATGGCGACGGCCGAGGAGCTGAGCGCGCTGGCGACCGAGGTCCACTCGTTCGCCGCGACCGCCCCCGTCGCCGTCCCCGCGGGGCCCACCCCCCGATAGAAGGGGCGCCCCCCGCGCGGCCGCACGGGGAGCGCCTTACTTCGTCATCGCGACGGCGAACCGCGCGAGCAGGGTCGCGCGCCGGATGTCCGGCTTCGGCCGGGCCCCCGTGGGGAGCAGGGCGCGGCACGCGGCGAGCGCCACGTCGCGCGCGCCGACCGCCTTCTGCTTCTTGTGCTTCCTCATGGTCTCACCTCCTTCTCCTTGCGAAGATCCATAAAACGAAGGGCCCCGGGCCTTGTCCAAGGCCCGGGGCCCCGTCGCGCGCGAGCGTCGCGCGCCTAGACGGGCGCCTCCAGGCCGGAGCGCGGGCTCGAAGACCCGCGACAGGCCGCGAAACCGTCGTCTTTGGATCGTCTCATGTGTGGGTTGCGCCCAAAAAAGGAAGCCACGATAGGGCTTATCGCGCCCCGGCGTGACCTTGCACCAAGTATAGCCGGATGCCTTGTTTTGTCAAGGGGCCGGACGGCGGCGGCGCCCGGTCGGAGGAGTTATCCCCACGATTCACATGGCGAACTGGTGCCGGCACCAGTCGGGAACAGGACTGTCGGCGCCGTCAGTTCGGGGTCGAAGCGACTATGCGGCGCGCGCCGCGAGGAACTCCGGCGCCGCTTTCACGCGGGCGAAGAACTTCTCCTTCGCTTCGCGGTAAGCCGCCATCGACTTGCCTTCGAAGCCGCGCTTCAGTTCGTCGTAGTCCCGGCGCAGGTCGGCGCGGGCCAGGAGCACCTCGCGGAAGACCCATTGGAAGTCGTCGCCGCTCCCGGCGACGACCAGATGGATCCCGAGCGGCGGCTCGGCGGCGTCGTCCTTGAACGACGCGGAATGGTCCGAGGCGAACGCGCCGGGGTTGAGTTCGTACAGTCGCGCGAGCGCCGCCTTGGCCTGCTCGTATGCGCCGCGCTCCACGACGATCGATATGTCGAGGTCGCCCTTGGTCAAGGTGCCGGGGACCGCCGTGCTGCCGACATGCTCGATGCGCGCGCCCGGGATCAGCGCCGCGAGGTCGGCGCGCAGGCGCTCGAACGCCGCCTGCGCGCGCGCGAACACCTCGGGAGACGACGAGAAGCGGACGCGTTCCATCGGGGCCGGCCTCAGCCGACGCGGGCGCAGTTCTTGGTGAGCAGGGCGAGCGAGCGCTCGTAGCGCGGCTGCAGGTCGAAGTGGCCGAACTCGTGCTCTTCGAAGGTGTGGCGGACCCGGAGCTTCTTCAACGCGTCGGACAGCCGGCGCGCGCCCAGCTGCAGATAGAACTCGTCGCGCGTCCCCGCGTCGAAGAACAGGGTCTTCAGGCGCGACAGGGCGGCGGCGTGCTTGGCGCAGGCGTTGACCGGGTCGAGCGCCTCCCACTTCTTCCAGACCGCGGGGATGAGCGCGCCGGTGCGCGCGTCGAAGGGCAGGTCGAAGCCGGCGCGGCTCTTCGGGTTGGGCGAGTAGCACGAGGCCATGCCGATCGCGTTGACCACGGCGTGGTCGAAGCGCGTCTTGTCGCGCGCGGCGCGGAACTCGGCGAGCCACTTCTCGACCGAGCCGCCGTGCTTCTGGAGGGCGGCGCACACCTTCGGGAAGTCGGTCGCGTAGCAGGCGTCGAAGCCCAGGTCGGCGGAGTGCGCGGCGACGTGGCCGAACACCTCGGGGTGGCGCATGCCCAGCGTCAGCGCGCCGAAGCCGCCGGACGAGGAGCCGAACAGGGCGCGGCCCTCGGGCCCGCGCATCGCGGCGAACTTGTCCTCGATGAAGGAGACCAGCTCGACGACGACGTGGTCCTCGTAGCGCCCGGTCGCCGCCGAGTTCAAGTACTGCGAGCCGCCGTAGGCGGTGAAGCCGTCGGGGATGACCAGGATCGCCTCGCGCGCCTTGCCCTGGGCGATCAGGCGGTCGAAGCGCTCGACGATGGTCTCCTTCCACGGGTTGTAGTTGACCGCGCCGCGGCCGGTGCCGGTGAAGCCGGTCAGGAAGAACAGCACGGGATAGCGCGCGCCGCGCTTGGCGCCGTACGACGGCGGCAGGTAGACGGGCACCTCGCGGCGGCGCGGGTCGCCGAGCGGGTTGTCCTTGAGCACCACGGAGGACACCGTCTCCAGCTGGAGCTTGCCGGCGATCACGCCGCGTCCTCCAGCAGCGCGCGGCGCAGGGAGCCGCCGGCGCAGGCCAGCACGCGGCGCGCCTCGTCGGCGCTCAGGCCCTGCCGCGCCATCAACACGGCGGACTTCGCCGAGCCGCCGGACGCGCGGAACAGAGCTGCGGCCTTCTTCGGCGGGACGCGGCCCAGGTCGGCGACGATGCGCTCGCCGCGCAGGCGCAGCTTGCGGCTGGTCGGCTTCAGGTCCACCATCCAGTGGTCGTACACCTTGCCGATCTTGATCATCGCGCCGGTGGTGAGCGTGTTGAGGACGAGCTTCGCCGCCGTGCCGGACTTCAGGCGCGTGGAGCCGGTGACGACCTCGGGCCCCACGTCGGGCGCGATGACGATGTCGGCGCGCACGCCGTGCGGGCGGCCGTTGGAGGTGACGAGCAAGGTCGTCGCGCCGCGGCGCTTGGCCTCGGCCAGCGCCGCGCGCACGAACGGCGTCACGCCGCTGGCGGCCACGCCGATGACGGCGTCGCCGCGGCGGACCTTCGCGACCGCCTTCTTGCCGAGCGCCGGCTCGTCCTCGGCGCCTTCCTTGGCGCGGAACACGGAGCGCTTGCCGCCGGCGATCACGGCCATCACCTGGCGCGGGCCCGTGTTGAAAGTGGGCGGGCACTCGGCGGCCTCCAGCACGGCCAGGCGCCCGCTGGTGCCGGCGCCCAGCACCAGAGCGGAGCCGCCCCCCGCCAGCGCGGCGGCGACGGCGTCCACGCCGCGCGCGAGCTCGCGCGCGACCTTCGCGACGGCCAGCGGCACGCGCCGGTCCTCGGCGTTGATCAGGCGCACGACCTCCAGCGTCGCGCGGCGGTCGATGTCCCGGGTGCGCGGGTTCGCCTGCTCGGTGGGCAGGCGCGCGTACACGCGCGGGGACAGCAGGGCCATCAGCGCCCCCCGTCGGCGGGCGCGGCCTCGGCGTCGGGAGCGTCGGCCGCGTCGGGGCCGGCGGCGGCGTCCGGCCCGGCGTCCGCGTCGGCGGGCATCACCGCCGTCGAGGTCGAGGAGCCGGGGACGGCCGCGGTGGACACCGCGGGCGCCTCCAGCGCGTGCGGGTCCGCGATCCAGGCGAGCACCTTGCCCGCCAGGTCCTTGTTCTTGGCGAACATCCGCGTGCCGCGCTCCTCGGGGACGACGACGAGCGTCGCGTTCTTCTCGCCGACGGCGTTCTTGGCGAACGCGAACAGCAGCGGCGTCTCCTTGGACGAGCGCTTGTCGGCCTCGGAGTGGACCATCAGGAACGGCGTCGCGCGGCCCTTGAAGTGGCGCACCGCGTTGACGAGCGGGATCTCCTGCCAGGCCAGGCCCGGCGAGAGCATCACGACGAACGGGACCTTCGCGTGGACGGCGGCGTACTTCACCGCCACGCTGCCCCCCACCTCGGCGCCGGCCACGCCGATCGTCTCCTCGGGGACGCCCGCGCCGGTCAGCGAGCCGACGGCCGCCTCGACGTCGCGGACCATGTCCTCGTAGTCGTTGGCGCCGCCCTTCATCGCGTTCTGGGCGCGGAGCTTCTTGTAGGTGATGAGCTCGCCGGCGGGCGTCGTCCGGCTCTCGCCGTGGCCGCGCAGGTCCACCGCCAGGTAGCCCTCGCCGTCGCGGGCGAGCGCCCGCGCGAACAGGCGCCAGTCCTCCTTGCGCTGGCCGGTGCCGTGCAGCAGCACCACCGTCGGCTTCCCCGCCGCGGCCTTCCTCCAGACGGCGCGGAGCGTCCAGCCGTCGACGGAGCGCAGCTCGACCGGGTCGCCGGCCAGGACCGGCGCGCGCGGCGCCGGCGCGGCGGCCGCCGCCAGGGCGGCCGCGAGGAGGACCGCGATCATACCGTTAAGGGATGATCTCGTCTTTCTTGAACCACAGCGCGACCTCGCGGGCCGCGTCCGTCGGGTCCGAGGAGGCGTGGATCACGTTCTCGAACTGCTTGGTGACGCTGTTCATGCGCCCGAAGGAGCCGCGGATGGTGCCGGGGGCGGCGGCCTCGGGGTTCGTGGCGCCGGCGACGGCGCGCACGGCCTTGATCGCGTTCTCGCCG
>JACQBB010000209.1 GCA_016194625.1 Elusimicrobiota bacterium
AACTACAAGATCTTCATGGGCATCAAGGAGGGCGGCGAGGGCATCAAGCCGATGCCCGGCTCCCGCCCGCTCGATCCCGAGGACTTCTTCCGCGTCAGCGTCCTGTCCGACAACTCCGAGTCGAAGGGCGCGCCGGTGGTGTGGGAGGAGAACCCGACCTACGAGCGCCTGTTCGGCGTCGCGGACGGCAACCAGCGCAACATGGTCATCCCGGGCGTGGGCATCGTCAAGGCCGACGGCCCCGGCGGCCCGTCCTTCAAGGGCGGCTCGTTCCTGAAGGCCAACGGCGGCTTCCTGGTCCTGCGGGCCATGGACGTCCTGAAGAGCCCCGGCGTGTGGCCGGCGCTGATGAACGCCGTGCGCACCGGCCAGGCGGAGATCGCCGAGGGCGGCCTGCTCGGCATGGCCTCGATGAAGGGCGACATCTACCACATCCCGGCGAAGGTCAAGGTCGTGCTCGTCGGCTCCCCGATGATCCAGATGCTGCTCGCCCAGCATGACGAGGATTTCACGCTGAACTTCCAGGGCGTCGCGCACTTCCAGCCGACGATCAAGATCACGGAGGAAGCCGTCGACGGCTTCCTGAACTTCGTGAAGCACGCGGTCGTCGGCTCGGCCGGCCAGATCATGGACATGACCCGCGGCGCCATCGAGCGCGTGCTCGAGTTCGCGGCGCGCCAGGCCGACAGCAACAAGTACTTCACGGCCTCGTTCGGCGCCTTGTACGGCCTGATGCAGGAGGCCTCGTACGCGGCCGGCAAGGCGGGCCGCAGCGAGGTCCGCGGCGAGGACGTCGACGCCGCCCTGCAGGCCAAGATGGACCGCGAGGACGTGCACTACAAGCGGATGTCCGAGCTCTACCAGAAGAACATCTTCCGCGTGGACACGGACGGCGAGGCCGTCGGCCAGATCAACGGCCTGGCGGTGATGGGCTCGCACGGCGTGCAGATGCGCATCACCTTCGTGGCCGGCCCGGGCATGCCGGGCATCGTCTCGGTGGACCACCAGGCCGGCAGCACGGGCTCGAGCTTCAACAAGGCGCTGGGCAACGAGTGGAGCTGGCTGGTCCACGAGTTCGGCCGCGACGCGAAGACGGGCAAGGACAAGCCGGTGCGCGCGCAGATCCGCGTGTCCTACGAGCAGAACTACGGCGGCATCGACGGCGACAGCTCGACGTCGACCACGCTGTACGGCATCCTGTCGGCGCTGTCGGGCGTCCCGATCAAACAGCGCTACGCGGTGACCGGCTCGGCGGACCAGTTCGGCAACGTGCAGGCCATCGGCGGCGTCAACGAGAAGATCGAGGGCTTCTTCGACCTCTGCAGCCACCGCGGCCTGACCGGCGACCAGGGCGTCATCATCCCCAAGACCAACGTGGGCGACCTGCAGCTGCGCCCCGACGTGGCCCAGGCCATCAAGGACGGCAAGTTCCACATCTACGCGGTGGACACCGTCGCGCAGGGCATGGAGATCCTGACCGGCGTCGCCTACCAGACGATCAAGGAGAAGGCGGCCGCCCGCCTCGACGAGATCGCGAAGGTGAAGTGATCCCGCGACGGACCCAGTGAAGGAGGCCCCCGGCCCGCGCCGGGGGCCTCCGCTTTTCCGGCGTTCCCGGCCCCGCTCCGGATGATGTACGCTGTCAGGGCACGAGTGTTGCTAGTGGTTTCTCAGACGCCGGACCGGCGTCGGGAGGGGGAGCGGACATGAGGCCGATGCTTCTGGCGACGGGACTGATCCTGGCGGG
Source organism: Elusimicrobiota bacterium (assembly GCA_016194625.1). The sequence continues at coordinate 1,748 of JACQBB010000209.1, forward strand.
CCTGTGGGGAGCGCGCGCCGCGCGCGCCAACGAAGGCTCCTGCGTCGATTGCCACCGCAAGACGAGCGGCGCCGCCGCCCTCGCGCACGATTTCAAGGACTGGGAGACGTCGGCGCACGGGCGCGCGGCCGTCGCCTGCGAGGCCTGCCACGGAGGCAACCCCCTGGCGCAGGACAAGGCGCAGGCCCACGCGGGCGTGCTCCGCTCCACCGACAAGAAGAGCCCCCTGTACTTCACCGAGGTCCCGGAGACCTGCGGCACCTGCCACAAGCCCGAGCTCGACGCCTTCAAGTCGAGCGCCCACTACAAGGAGCTCCACCGGACCGGGCAGGGGCCGAACTGCGTCACCTGCCACGGCGCGATGGCCAACCACGTGATCGCCCCGCGCGACATGGAGATGACCTGCACGCTGTGCCACCGCAATCCGACCAAGGCCTACTCGGCGCGCATGGCGCTGGACAGCGCGGCGTCGATGGTGAAGCGCCTGGAGAAGGCGATCGCCCAGGCCAAGGCGGCGGGGACGGCGACCGTCGGCCCGGAGGCGTCGCTCGCGGACGCGCGCAAGCTCCTGGCGGACGCCTCGATCCAGTGGCACACCTTCGACACCGCCAAGGTCATCGAGACCACGAGCCGCGCGAAGCGCAGCGCGGGCGGCGCGCTCAAGGAGCTGGAGCCCGTCAAGGCTCCCGCGAAGGCCCCGGCCAAGAAGCGGCCCTAGCCGTCAGCCTTTGACGCAGAGGACCTGCTTGAGCTCGGCCGCGACCTCGACGAGGTCGGCTTGGTCGGCCATGACCCGCTCGATCGGCTTGTAGGCCTCCGGGATCTCGTCGACCACGCCGGCGTCCTTGCGGCACTCGACGCCGGCCGTCTGCGCCGCCAGGTCCTCGGCGGTGAAGCGCTTGCGCGCGGCGTTGCGCGACATCCGGCGTCCCGCCCCGTGCGAGCAGGACTCGAACGACTCCGGGTTCCCCAGTCCGCGCACGATGTACGAGCGCGTCCCCATCGAGCCCGGGATGATGCCGTACTCCCCGCGCCGCGCGCGCACCGCGCCCTTGCGGGTGACCAGCACCTCCTCGCCGAAGTGCGTCTCCAGCGCCGCGAAGTTGTGGTGGCAGTTCACCGTCAGCCCGGGCGCCAGCGGCCGTCCCGCGACGGAGGCGACCTCGGCCAGCACGCGGCCCAGCATCACGCGCCGGTTCATCGCGGCGTAGTCCTGCGCCCAGAGCAGGTCGCGCAGGTACGCGTCGTACTCCGGGGTGCCCGCGGCGTACCACGCGAGGTCCGGGTCCTTCGGGGCCTCGGCCAGGCGCGCGATCAGGCCCTTGGCCTCCTCGATGTGGCACTCGGCCAGGCGGTTGCCGATGTTGCGCGAGCCGGAATGCAGCATCACCCACGCGGTCCCGTCGGTCCCGCGGCACACCTCGATGAAGTGGTTGCCGCCGCCGAGGGATCCCATCTGCCGCATCGCCTTGTCCTGGAGCTTCCGGACGCCGCGGTGCAGGCCGGAGAACTCGCCCCAGCGCGGCCAGGCCAGAGCGGCGGCGTCCGGGGAGCGGTTCTCGTCGAAGCCGACGGGAACGGCGGCCTCGATGCGCCGGCGCAGCTCGGGCAGGCGGTCGCCGAGCTCGTCGGCGCGCAGGCCCCTCAGCTCGACGGCGGCCATCCCGCAGCCGATGTCCACGCCGACCGCGGCCGGGACGACGGCGCCCTTCGTCGCGATCACCGCGCCGACCGTCGCGCCGATGCCGAGGTGCACGTCGGGCATCGCGGCGACGTGGCGGTACACGAACGGGAGCGCGGCGATGTTGCGCAGCTGGTCGAGCGAGGCCTGGTCGACGTCCTTCGTCCAGACCTTGATCGGGACGCGGCCGCCGACGGTCAGGCGGACCGGCACGGGCTCAATAGACCGAGTTCCACTCGCGGGTCGTCACGTAGAACTCGACGCGGCGGTTCTTCGCGCGGCCCTCCTCGGTGGAGTTGTCGGCGAGCGGCTTGCTCTCGCCGTAGCCGTGGAAGCGCATCGAGGGCACCGGCACGCCCTTGAGCGCCAGGTAGGTCTTCACCGCCTTCGCGCGGCGCCGCGACAGGTCCAGGTTGTACTCGTCGGTCCCGACGTCGTCGGTGTGCGCGAAGATCATCAGCTTGAGCCGCTCGCTCGACAGGATGACCTCGGCGACGCGGTCGAGCGTCGGGTAGGAGTCGGCCAGGATCTCCGCCTTGTCGAACTCGAACTGGATCTTGGGCAGGTCGCCGCGGGCGATGCGCTCCTCGATCTCGCGGATGCGTTGGCGCGCGCGGGCCTCCTCCGCCTCGGCCGACGGGGCCAGCGAGCGCGGCGCGGGGTCGTCGTCGATCATCACCGGACGCTGATAGCCCGCGCAGGCCGCCGCGGACGCGAGCAGGAGGAGGGGAAGGAGTCGTCTCACGGCGACAGTGTAGCGCTCCCCGGGCGGTCCCGCAAGGCCGGGGGAATGATAGAATGCCGGCGTCGGCGGACGGGGCGTAGCTCAATCGGCAGAGCGCGCGGTTTGGGACCGCGAGGTTCTCGGTTCGACCCCGAGCGCCCCGACGCCGCCGGCGCCCGTCAGCGCGCCTTCGGCCCCAGCTTCAGGCCGGCGACCAGGCGGTCGAACTCCGGCCGGGCGGAGGCGAATTCGCCGCCGACCGCGCTCATGCGCAGCGCGTAGAACCCCTTCGCCAGCGGCACGACCACGACGACCTCGGTCATCGGACCCGGGAGCATCGTCCCCAGCTTGCCCTTGAGCGGCGTCGTCTCGGTCAGGACCAGGCGTTCGGCGTCCTTGCCGCCGACCTTGACCGTGTCGCGGGAGTCGAGGCGGCGCAGCCCCTGCGCGTCCTTCAGCAGCTGGTCGACGAAGGCGGCCGGGGTGGCGGCCTCCGCCTTGCCGAGCGGGTGCTTCTCGACGGTGAGCGTCGTCAGCTTGCCGGAGCGTCCGGCCGGATGCAGAATCAGGGTCTCCAGGCCGACGGAGCGCTTCCAGTCGGCCGGGTACTCGAGCGCGTAGTCGCCCTTCGGGTGGGCCCAGCGCGTGTACGACAGCGCGGCGGCGGCGGGAAGCGCCGCGGCCGCGGCGGCGAGGACGGCGAGGAGCGCGCGAAGCATGTCAGTCCCCGTCCACCACGTAGTCCTTGTCCACCGGCAGGCTCAGGTCGTAGGGGGGCGCTCCGCGGCCCGCCGCGGCCGCGCGCTTGTCCATCCACGTGACCTCGCGGTTCATCCGGTTGAGGCGCATCGTCGAGACCGTGATCTGGTACTGCAGCGAGATCTCGCGGCGCTGGGAGAAGTTCAGGTCGCGGGTCGCCTTCTCCAGGTCCCGGTCCGTCTTCGCCGCCGCGACGAGCCTCTGCTGCGTCGCGGTCTCCTGCCGCGCCCGCGCCAGCAGGGCTTGCTGGGCCGAGATCTGGCGCTGGAGGCCGGTCTGCGGGTCGGTCGCCTCGCGCAGGGGGAGGCGGCCGCTGAAGGTCCCCTCGTAGTAGCGGTTGTAGCCGTTGCCGAAGGCCACCTCGTCGGCGAAGGCGCGCGGGTCGCGCGCCAGGGCCTCGCCGACCTGTGCGTCGCGGTGGAAGGTCAGCCGGGTGTTGTCGTCGTCGCTGTTCATCAGCTCGTCGAGCTTCTTCGAGAGCTGCGGGTCCTTGCGCATGATCTCGATGAACAAGGCGTTGGTCTTGAAGCCGCGCAGCTCCGAGTCGAGGGTGTAGTAGCGGCCGGAGTACATGTCGTGGATGTGCTGGAACTCGTGGGCCAGCACGCTGCCGACCATCACCGGGTCCGCGGTCTTCATCGCGGAGGTGATGCCGACCTTCTCCGGGCGGTCGTAGTCGCCGGGGACGGCGAAGGCGAGCGCGCCCTCCATGTCCTCGTGCACGATCTTCTTGCCGTCGCTGAGGAAGCGCACGACCGTCGGCAGGAGGTGGGCGGTCTCCGCCTTCTCCGGCCCCTTGGCGCGCGTCAGGACGTCGTACATCGCCGCCATCGCGGGGACGGCGTCGGCGGGCACGTCCTTCTGCTGGAGGAAGCGCAGGAAGGTCGCCTTGCTGGCGAGCGGCGCCTGGACCTCGGGCGAGGTCAGGGAGCCCAGGAAGCCCTTGTTGGTCTTCAGCGCCAGCGGGTCCGGGAGGTTCGGCGCGCTCACCGCGCCCGGCGCGGCGCCGTCGAACACCGCCGCCCAGTCCACGGAGGCTCCGCCGACGCCCTTCACCAGAGACTGCGCGCGCTCGCGCGCGGCCTTGATCTGCTCGGGGTCGCCCAGCTTCAGCGACTTGGCGACGGCCTCGGCCGCCTGCCGGACGCTCGGGCCCCACACCGAGGCGAGCAGGGCGGCGTCCCCGTCGTTGATGAAATTGGAGCTCATCAGGGCGGTGAACTTGTCCTTCAGCCACTCCTCGCCCTTCTTGAGCTTCTCCGCGCGCTGGTCGTCGTTCAGCGCCTTCCACGCGTCCGCGTCGAGGCCCTCGAGCCCGTTCTTCTTCAGGTAGGCCTGATAGCGGAAGAAGTGGACGTGCTCCGGGTCGTCGAAGCCTTCGGGCGTCTTGGCGCCGAGCTTGAGCGGGAGCTCGTCGGCGGCGGCCGCGGCTTTCCTGTCCGGGCGGACCGCGGAGGAGGCGGGGGCGGCGGACAGCAGGACGGCCAGTAAGAGGAGCGGGATCTTCATGGGGGGGTTACCTCTCGGCCGTCAGTGTAGACCCTGAACCGGCGTTCCGCAAGGGGGGGCGCCGCTCACGAGGGCTTGCGCTTCGGCAGGGGCTTGCGGCCGGAGAAGCCTTCCTCGACGCCGTGGTAGTGCGCGACGCGCTTGTCGCCGAGGCGCCAGCACAGGTACACCTCGCGCCCGTCGAGGCGGGCCGGGAAGTCGACGAGCGCGGGGTCCACGCCCTTGGGCAGGGCGCCCAGCTCGACGATCTTGCGCATCCAGTCGTCGATCCCGCGGGTCAGGAACCGCAGCTGGGAGCGTTCGATCGCGTCCGTCGCGGGATCCGCGGAGCCGGCGTCCGCGCGGGCCTTGAGGCCCCGCGCCTTCACCTCGGCCTGCGCGACCAGCTCGGCGACGGCCTCGAAGATCCGCTCGAGCTCCGGGATCAGCGCCTCCGCCTCGGCGACGGTGAAGTACCTCACGCGGGCTCCGGCGGGGGCGCGGCGCCGTATTTCTCCGCGGAGCGCGACGCCGCGCGCGCCTTGCGCCGCCGCAGGCGCTCGAACTCCTTGAGGCGCTCGGAGGTTTCCGGCGAGACCTTCATCTCGACGCGGTCGACGAGCTCGCGCAGCGCCAGGAAGCGGTTGAGGCTGCGCTTGCGCTCGCGCTGGCAGGCGACGCGGATGTCCAGCGGCGGGTAGTACAGCTGGACGCGGTTCGAGGTCTTGTTGACCTTCTGTCCGCCCTTGCCTCCGCCGCGCGAGAAGGACTCCTCGATGAGCGCGACCGAGACGCCCAGGCGCAGCACGCGGGCCTTGAGCTCCGCGAGCTTCCCCGGCGCGACGCCGAAGTCCTCGTCGATCCTCAAGGCCCGCGTTTCTCTATTCGGAGACGACCATCGCGCGCACGAACTCGCGGTTCAGGCGGGCGATGTTGGAGACCTTGATCTCCTTCGGGCAGGAGGCCTCGCACTCGTACTCGTTGGTGCAGTGGCCGAAGCCCTCGGCGTCCATCGCCTCGCGCATCGCGAGCACGCGCTTCTCGCGCTCGGGCTGGCCCTGCGGCAGCAGCGCGTACTGGGAGACCTTGGCCGCGACGAACAGCATCGCCGACGCGTTCGGGCACGCCGCCACGCACGCGCCGCAGCCGATGCACGACGCCGCGTCCATCGCCTTCTCGGCCTTGTCGTGCGGGACCAGGATGTTGTTCGCGTCGCAGGCGTTGCCGGTGTTCACCGACACGAAGCCGCCGGCCGCCTGGATGCGGTCGAAGGCGGAGCGGTCCACGACCAGGTCCTTGACGACCGGGAAGGCCTTCGCGCGGAACGGCTCGACGACGATCGTGTCGCCGTCCTTGTAGCGGCGCATGTGGAGCTGGCAGGTCGTCGCGGCCTTGTCCGGGCCGTGGGCCTGGCCGTCGATCATCAGCGAGCACATGCCGCAGATGCCCTCGCGGCAGTCGTGGTCGAAGGCGACGGCGTCCTCGCCCTTGGCGACGAGCTGCTCGT
>JACQBB010000064.1 GCA_016194625.1 Elusimicrobiota bacterium
GAAGCGCAGATGGCGCCAGCCGTCGCGCCAGCTGCGCAAGTGCGGCGGTCGGTCGCGGCCGTCGGGCGACAGCGTGGTAGGCACTTCCGTGATCCGCAGTCCGTGCAGCGTGGCCTTGACGACCATCTCGCTGGCGAACTCCATGCCGTCGGCTTTCAGTCCCATCCGGTCGAAAGCCTCTTTCGTCAGACCGCGCATGCCGCAGTTGGTGTCGCCGATGCCGGTCGAAAAAAGGAGGTTCATCACGCCGGTGAGCGCCGGCGTGCCCAGGTAGCGGTTGAGGAAGGGCATCGCGCCGGGCGCGATGACGCCCTGGTAGCGGTTGCCGACGACGAAGTCGCAGCCGGACTTCAGCTTCTCGACGTAGCGCGGCGCCTGCTCGAAGTCGTAGGAGCCGTCGGCGTCGGCCATGATGAGATACTTGCCTTTGGCGGCCGCGAAGCCGCCGCGCAGCGCCCGGCCGTAGCCCTTGCCGTCCACCGCCACCACGCGCGCGCCGAGCCCCTCGGCGACCGCGCGCGTCTTGTCGGTGGAGCCGTTGTCGGCGACGAGCACCTCGCCCTTCACGCCGAGCGCGGCGATCGCCTTCAGCGCCTTGCCGACGCAGTGCGCGATGGTGCGCTCCTCGTTGAGGGCGGGGATGACGACGGACAGCTCGAGTTCCGTCATTTCGGCGATTGTATCATTCCCGTCTTGGGCGCCAGCACCCGGAACGAGTGCCCGCCTCGCTCGAAGCGGCGGTCCTCGGCCCAATCGGAGAGGAGGGCCTTCAGGCAGGGCAGGTCCACGGCCTCGGGGCCGCGGTCGGTGAGAACGATGGTCTTCACGGCGTTGACGCGCAAGGCGCCGCAGACGGCCGCGTCGTCGGGCGGGCCCGCCTCGTAGCTCAGGTCCCGGAAGAACCACAGGAACGGCTGGGGCGGGACCTGACCCGTCGCGAAGTACAGGCTCGAGTAGTCGGGGAAGACGAAGAACGGCCGCCGCTCGGGCGGCAGGGCGCGCAGGTAGGCGATCGTCGCCTCGAGCGGCTCGCCCTCCTCGCGCGTGATGGTCAGGCCTTCCAGGCCGCCGGCGGCGATGCGGTGGTCCTTGAGGCGGAGCGGGTCGAAGACGGGGACCTGCGCGTGCTTGAGGCGCCAGGTGCGGACCGCCTGGGCGGTCCCGACGAGGACGAGCAGCAGCGACGCCGCTCCGGCCCACGCCATCCGGCGCTCCTTGCGCGCCGCGGCGAAGAAGGTGGCCGCGAGGAACGCGCCCGTCAGCGCGACCGCGGGGCCGATCACGGAGAACATGAGGACGGAGTCCGTGAGCGCCTTCAAGCTGACGCGCAGGCCGTTGAACATCAGCAGGGCGAAGGTCGCCGCGATCACGGGCACCGCGCCGCCGGCGAGCGGCCCCGGCAGGACCGACAGGCGCGCCTTGTTCTCCGGGCGGGCCGACCAGTCGATGTACGCCTTCCAGAACAGCAGCATCTGCAGGCCCATGAACGGCAGGAACTGGTAGGTCTCGGCCACCGAGTACTTGTGCGGGAGATACTCGACGAGGACGAGCGTCAGCGTCAGCGCGCGCTCCAGGCGGTCGCGCTGGAAGGCCAGCGTGACCAGCGGCAGGAAGAAGAACGCCGACATCAACGGGAAGCGCGGGTCGAAGGGGGACTTGGCGAGGAAATAGGAGGCGAGCGCCCAGGCCGGCCACTCCCAGCGCGGCAGGAAGCGGACGCCGAGCGCGACCAGCGCCAGCGCCAGGCCGTCGGGCGCCCACCACGGCGCCGTCGCGGCCCCCGTCCAGCCGAGACGGTGCGTCAGCGGCAGGACGAACAGATGCCGCCAGGCGCGGCCCGCGTCCAGCGCGAGCCACGCGCCCGTCGCGGCGAGCGTGAAGGCCGCGCACGCCGCGGCGAAGGCGAGCGCGCGCCGCCATAGGCCGGCTTGGAGCAGGAACAGGCCGAGGAAGGCGCCGCCGAGGCCGCCGATGGTCTGCTTGGAGTAGAACGCGACCGCCACGCACAGCCCGGCGGCGAGGTCGCGCGGGGACGGGCGGTCCGTCCCCGACTCGAGCAGGAGCGCCAGCGCCGCCATCACGAACAGGTAGGCGAAGTTGTTGAAAGTGGGGCGCGACGCCTCGATCGGCATGAACCACAGCGCGGTGACTAGGCCGCAGGCCGCGGCCAGGCGGTGATCGCGCGAGACGCGCCACGCCGCGCGCAGGACCAGCGCGGTCCCCGCGGCGTTCATCAGCCCGCCCATCAGCGCGTACGACGAGTAGACCGGGCCGAAGACTTTGAAGAACAGACCGCACAGCCAGAACTGGAACGGGCCGACCGCGGCGATGAAGTCGCGGAACGGGACCTGGCCGTTGAACGCGCGCCAGCCGCCGTCGTAGACGATCGAGTCCTGGCCGTCGAACGTATGGAAGCCCAGCGCGTAGGTATAGGCGAAGGCGAAGGCCAGCAGGGCCCCGTAGCCGAGGGTCCGACGCGTCGCGGAGGCGTTCAAAGCGCCGTGATTATATGAAGGAATGGCCCGCCGACTGGGGGAATTGGTAATCTAGCCGCCTCTTATGGGTTTCTGGGACCGCAAGAAAGTGCTGGTGACGGGCGGCGGCGGCTTCATCGGCAGCCATGCCGTCGAGCGCCTCGTCGCGGCCGGGGCGCGCGTGACCGTGGCCGACCACCGCGGCCCGCTCAAGCGGCGCAACCTGACGGCGGTGTGGAAGGACGTCGATTTCGTCCACGCCGACGTGGACGATCCCCGGGCGGCCCTGCGCTTCTGCAAAGGGCAGGACGTTGTCATCAACATGGCCGCGTCCGTCGGCGGCGTGGGCTGGAACTCGACCCACCCCGCCTCGCTGTTCCGCGACAACATGCGCATCGGCGTCAACGTGCTGGAGGCCGCGCGCGTCAGCGGCGTCGCCCGCTACCTGGTCGTCAGCTCCGCGTGCGTGTATCCGCGCGACTGCGCGATCCCCACGCCGGAGGCCGAGGGCTTCCGCGACGCCCCCGAGGTCACGAACGCCGGCTACGGCTGGGCCAAGCGCATGCAGGAGTACCTGGGCGCCGCCTACGCCGAGGAGTACGGCATGTCCGTGGCCATCGCCCGCCCCTACAACGCCTACGGCCCGCGCGACCACTTCGACTCGGCCCGCTCGCACGTGATCGCGGCGCTGGTCAAGCGCGTCTGCGACGGCGAGGACCCGGTCCTTGTCTGGGGCGACGGCTCCACGACGCGCTCCTTCCTGTACGTGGACGACTTCGCGCGCGGCCTGCTCGAGA
>JACQBB010000192.1 GCA_016194625.1 Elusimicrobiota bacterium
GCCAAGGCCGTCTGCTTCGGCGAGGCGCTGAAGCCCGAGTTCAAGGCCTATCAGCTCCAGACGCTCGCCAACGCCCGCCGCCTGGCCAAGTCGCTGACCGACCGCGGCTTCCGCATCGTCGCCGGCGGCACCGACTGCCACCTGTTCTCGCTCGACCTGCGCCCGAAGAACGCGACGGGCAAGGAAGCCGAGGAGGCGCTCGACAAGGCCGGCATCACGGTCAACAAGAACGCGATCCCCTACGACCCGCAGAAGCCGTTCATCGCCTCCGGCGTGCGCATCGGCGCGCCCGCGGTGACGACGCGCGGGATGAAGGAGGCCGAGATGGACGCGATCGCCGAGCTGATCGACGACGCGCTGAAGGTCCGCGGCGACGACGCCGCGCTCAAGCGCGTCAAGGAAGGCACGACGGCCCTGTGCCGCCGCTTCCCCATCTACCCGGAGCTCATGGCCCGCCTCGCGGCGCCCGTCTGAGGAAGACGACGACCTCATGATCGCGCAGATCCTGCTCGCCGACGACAACCCCGACATCACCTCGGTGCTCGGGGACTACCTGTCGGCGAAAGGCCATCGCGTCATCGTCGCCAACGACGGCTTCGCGCTGTCGCAGAAGGCGGCCGAGCATCGGCCGCACTTGATCATCACCGACGTGCAGATGCCGGGCGCCTACGGCTCGTCGGCGTACCAGGTGCTGCAGAAGGACGCGAACACGGCCAAGATCCCGGTGATCTTCATGTCCGGACACTCGTACGCGAAGCTGGCGCCGATCCTGCCCAAGGACCCGCGCACCCGCTTCATCCAGAAGCCCGTCGATTTCAAGGTGCTCGAGGCGATGATCGCCGAGCTCCTGCCGCTCGGAGGATACTGCCCGTGAAGAAGACGAAGAACCACGCGAAGGTCGGGGTCATCGGAGGCAGCGGCCTCTACTCCTCCGACGCGATCAAGAACCCGCGCGAGCTGACGATCAAGACGCCGTTCGGCGCCCACTCGGGCCCGATCACGCTCGGCGACCTGGACGGCGTGCCCTGCGCGTTCCTGCCCCGCCACGGCCGCGGCCACGTGGTCACCCCGACCGAGATCAACCAGCGCGCCAACATGTGGGCGCTGAAGTCGCTCGGCGTCGAGCGCGTGCTCGCCTTCTCCGCCGTCGGCTCCCTCAAGGAGGAGCTGCCCCCGCGCACGTTCGTGTTCCCCGACCAGCTGGTGGACCGCACGAAGGACCGCGTGCAGACCTTCTTCGGGAACGGCGTCGTCGCGCACATCGCGCTGAACCCGCCGTTCGCCCCCCAGCAGAACAAGATCGTCTTCGAGTGCGCCCAGCAGCTCGGCATCAAGTCCGTGTTCGGCGGCGTCTACTGCTGCATGGAGGGCCCGGCCTTCTCGACGAAGGCGGAGTCCGAGATGCACCGCTCGTTCGGCTGGTCGCTGATCGGCATGACCGCCGCCACCGAGGCCAAGCTCGCCCGCGAGGCCGAGTTCGTCTACTCGCAGGTCGCGATGGTCACCGACTACGACTGCTGGAAGGAAGGCGAGGAGGTCCACACCGAGATGGTCGTGGCCAACCTCCACGCGAACTCCGCCAACGCCCAGCGCCTGATGCGCGAGGCGGTGCCCCGCATCGCGGCCGCGCCGCTCGAGCCGGCGTTCTCCGAGGCGCTGAAGGGCGCGCTGTTCACCGATCCCAAGTTCCGGGACAAGGCGACGCTCAAGAAGCTCGACCTGCTCGTGCGGAGATACCTGTGAGCGCCAAGCAGAAGCGCGAGATCGCGCGCCTCATCGAGACGGCGGTCCAGGCGCAGAAGCGCGCCTACTGCCCGTACTCCCGCTATCCCGTCGGCGCCGCCGTGCTGACGGAGACCGGCCGCGTGTTCGCCGGCTGCAACGTGGAGAACGCGTCGTACGGCCTGTCGATGTGCGCCGAGCGCTCCGCGATCTACCACTCCATCACCGGCGGCCACGACGCGCTGAAGGCCGTCGCGGTCGTCGGCGCCGCCGCCAAGCCGTGCGGCGCCTGCCGCCAGGTGATGGTCGAGTTCAGCGACAAGGACACCGAGCTCTACCTCGTCGACCTGAACCCGACCACCGGCCGCCGCAGCGTGATCCGCACCACCGTGTTCAAGCTGCTGCCGATGGCGTTCGACCCTCTCGCGTCGGGGCTGCTCCCCCAGAACCCGCGCAACCTCCTCAAGCGGAGGGCCCCCGGCCGCGGCCGGAAGAAGACCAAGAGCGCGCGCTCGCGCGCCCGGAGATGACCATGGACACCGACTCGATCCGCCCCGTCCTCGATTGGATGAAGACCACCGACCTCGTCGAGGTCGTGTACAAGAAGGGCGGCGCCGGCTTCGCGCTGGGCACGGCCGACGCCCCCGCCGCGATCCCCGCCGGGAGCATGCCCTCCGCGCGCTTCGTCCCGGTCGCGTCCGAGTCCGTCGGCGTGTTCCAGTGGGCCGAACCGGGCAAGGCGCGCCGGTCGGAGGAGGGCGTCGAGGTCGCCGCGGGCGACGCGCTCGCCGTGATCGTCTCGGGCTCCGGCGCGGCCAAGCCCGTCAAGGCGCCGTGCGCGGGCCGGATCGCGAAGGTCTTCGCCGACGCCGGCGAGGCCGTCGAGTACGGCCGCCCGCTGTTCCTGCTGGAGCCGAGGGCCTGATGGCCGACGCGGCCGCCCAGATCCTGTGCACCAAGTGCGGCAACGCCTCGGCGGAGCCGCGCGCGGAGTGCGCGAAATGCGGCGGCAAGAACGCGCGGGTGTGCGGCGCGTGCGGCAACCAGAACTCGGTCGTCAAGAACTTCTGCGACAAGTGCGGCCGCTCGATCACCCAGCTGGGGCCCGTCGCGCCGCCGCCGAAGACCGTCCTGCCGGGCTCGACGACGGCCGACATCCCGCAGACCGTGGTGAAGCGCAACCCCCCAGACGCTCAGAAGCCTTCCTCTGCCGCGTCTGTGCCGGGGCCGAAGGCTCCCGGCTCGCCGCCTCCGCCCGCGAAGCCGGCTCCGGCCCCGATGCCGATACCGGCCGCCGGCCAGTTCGCCCCGCCCCCCGGCTCCGCCCAGCTCGACGACCTGTGGAGCGCGCCGGCGCCGGCCCCGGTGGCCGAGGAGACCGTGTCGCGCCCCGGACGCGGGACGGCGCGCAAGGCGTTCAACGCGCTGGCCGCGCTCGCCGGCGTCGCCGCCGCGGCGTTCGGCGTCTGGAAGTTCTACGAGAGCCGCAAGCCCGAGGTGCTGGTCCCGAAGCTCGCCGGCGAGTACCTGGAGGCCCTGCGCACGCGCGACTTCCCGTCCGCGTACGCGATGTTCTCGAACGCCGCGCAGAAGAACTGCACGCAGGCCGAGTTCATCGCCTCGCGCGACTCGACGACGTGGACCTGGTCGAGCCTCCGCATCGAGTACCAGGAGCCCGGCGCGGTCCTGCTCGCCTACGACTTGAAGGCCGAGGGCGCCCCGCCGCGCCGCGACCGCGTCCTCTTCACGCTCGAGGACGGCCGCTGGGCGCGGCCTTACAACTGGACGCTGATGCGCCAGGTCGAGGACTCCTTCGAGAAGGGCGACGCCGACAAGGGCCTCCTGCTGGCGCAGGTCGCCGCGACGATCAACCCCCGCGACCCGATGGCCTGGGGCTACCTGTGCGAGGCCGCCTACTACCGCAAGTCCCCCTCCGACGCGGAGATGCGCTGCCTGAAGTCGCTCTCGCTCGCGCAGACCTATCCGTCGAACCTGACGCTGAAGAGCCTGTACCATCTCCACGCGATCCTGGCCGACACCTATCACCACGCGCTGCGCCGCCTGGATCGCGCGCTCGACCAGTACGCCGAGATGCTCGCCTTCCCCGGAATCTCCCCGGCCGACCAGTGCACGATCCTGCTCGCGCGCTCGTCGGCGTACATGGAGATGAGCCGTCCCGGCGAGGCGCTCGCCGACGTGGAGCGCGCCGCCCAGCTCTGCGAGAACCCGCAGGACCAGGACTACATCAACCGCATGCGCGCGAGCCTCAACGCCCCCGCGCCCTGACCGAGGACACATGTTCAAGAAGATCCTGATCGCCAACCGCTCCGAGATCGCCGTGCGCGTCATCCGCGCGTGCCGCGAGATGGGCATCGAGTCCGTCGCCGTCTACTCGGACGCCGACCGCGAGTCGCGCCACGTGGCGATGGCCGACGAGGCCGTCTGCATCGGGCCCGGCCCGTCGAAGCTCTCCTACCTGGACCAGGAAGCGGTGCTGACCGCCGCGAAGATGACCGGCGCCGACGCGATCCACCCCGGCTACGGCTTCCTGTCCGAGAACGCCGACTTCGCCGAGCTGTGCGCGAAGCGCGGCTTCGTCTTCATCGGCCCGCCGCCGGAGGCCAGCCGCAAGCTCGGCTTCAAGAGCGCGGGCAAGGCCGTCGCGACGGCCGCGGACGTGCCGGTGGTGCCGGGGACGAAGGGCGACATCACGACCGACGTCTCCAAGGAGGTCGAGGCGATCGGCTACCCCGTCCTCATCAAGGCCTCGGCCGGCGGCGGCGGCAAGGGCATGCGCATCGTGCGCGAGCCCGGCGAGCTGAAGAGCCAGCTCGAGTTCGCCTCCAGCGAGGCCAAGGCCGCCTTCGGCGACGGCTCGGTGTTCATCGAGAAGCTGCTCGAGCGCCCGCGCCACGTCGAGATCCAGATCGCGGCCGACAAGCACGGCAACGTGGTCGCCTTCCCCGAGCGCGACTGCACGGTCCAGCGCCGCCACCAGAAGCTCGTCGAGGAGTCGCCGTCGCCCGCCCTGACGCCCGAGATCCGCCGCGACATGCAGGCGGCGGCGATCCGCCTGGCCAAGGCGGCCGGCTATCAGAACGTCGGCACCGTCGAGTTCCTGTATCAGGACGGGAAGTTCTACTTCATCGAGGTCAACGCGCGCCTGCAGGTCGAGCACCCGGTGACCGAGGCGGTCGCGGGCGTGGACCTGATGGAGCTGATGATCCGGATCGCCGCGGGCGAGAAGCTGCCGTTCGGCCAGGAGCGCGCCTCGGAGATCCGCTGCCACGCGATCGAGCACCGCATCAACGCCGAGGACCCCGACAACCACTTCATGCCCTGCCCCGGCCGCATCGAGAAGCTGGAGCTCCCCGGCGGCGCGGGCGTGCGCGTGGACACCCACGCGTACGAGGGCTACACGATCCCCAGCTACTACGACAGCATGATCGCCAAGCTGATCGTCTCCGCCGGCGACCGCCCGACCGCCCTGCGGCGCTCGCTGCGCGCGCTGGGCGAGCTGAACGTGGTCGGCGTCAAGACGACGGCCGGCATGCACGCGAAGGTCGTCGCCCACCCGGTGTTCATGGGCGGCGACTTCGACACCCACTTCATCGAGAAGACGGGTCTTCTCGACGAGCAGAGGAAGGCCTCCCGATGAGCGACTTCAAGAAGGACATCACCGCCCAGTTGAAGGAGGCCGCCGAGACGATGACGGCGACGGCCAAGCTCGCCCCCGAGATCGACGCCAGAACTTCGCCGACGAGCTGGTCGGCCGCTACCGCCGCAACCGCCCGCCGTTGTCGGCGCTCGCGCTGACCGTCAACCAGGGCGACCTGACCTCGATCGCCAACGACTTCGGCTACGAGGAGGTCTTCGCCCGCCAGCTGCGCGCGCACGGCCGCGCCGGCGACGTGGCGGTCGCGATCTCCACCTCGGGCAACTCGAAGAACGTGCTGAAGGCCATCGCCGCCGCCAAGGAGCTCGGCCTCACCGTCGTCGGCCTGACCGGCC
>JACQBB010000193.1 GCA_016194625.1 Elusimicrobiota bacterium
CGGCGACGATGTCCCCCCCGCTGCCGCCGGAGGCCTTGGGCGGCGCGGGCCTGGCCGCGGGCGCGGGCGCGGCGGCCGCGGCGGGAGCCGCGGGCTCGGCCGCGGCGACGCCGGCCTTGGGCGCCGGGCTGCCGCTGTAGCCGCCGCCGCTGTTCATGCGATGGGTGATCAGGTTGATGTACTCGTTGGCCATCGAGCGTTCGGACGGGTCGCCTTTCGTCAGGATCTCCATGAAGCGGTCCATCGCCTGCATGTCGTCGCCTTGCTCGTAGAAATGGATCGCCGTCCGCATCGGCCGGCTCAGCCCCGCGCGCGCGTCCTCGTCGTCCTGCGCGTGAGCGAAGGGCAGGACGGCCGCCAGGGCCGCGAGGATGATAGACCTTTTCAACGGAATCATACAATCGGGGCCCGAGCGCGGGCCCTCGCGACCGTGAGCATAAAGGAACGCGATTGCTGAATTATTACGGCCCCCTCCGCGGGGTCCGGGACGGTCACGGAGCGCGGCCCAGGGACTTCAGCCGGTCGATCGCGCCCTGGTTCCCGGGCTCGAGCGCCAGCGCCGCGCGGTAGCGGGCCTCGGCGTCGGCGGCGCGGCCGGCGGCCTGGTAGGCGACCCCCAGGTTCAGCTGGGCGGGCGCGCGGGACGGGTCGATCGCGGCGGCCGCCTCCAGCTCGGGGATCGCGTCGGCGACGCGCCCGCGGGAGAGCAGGAGGCTGCCGTAGGTGAAGCGGGCCTTCGCGAGCTTGGGAGCGCGCTTGGCCGCGGAGCCGGAGAGCGCGACCGTCCGGTCCGAGAAGTCGCGGCGCGCGACCGCGGCGTCGACGGCCCGCAGGTCGCCGATGACTCCCAGGATCGCCGCGCGCGGGCGGCCGGACTGCGCGGCGAGCCCCGCCAGGTTGCGCTCGGCGAGCGCGAGGTCCGGGGCGATCGCGAGCGCTCGCGTGTAGGCCTCCTCCGCCCGCGTCCAATCCTTGCGCAGCGAGTACGCGTAGCCGAGGTTGTTCCAGTGGTTCGGGTTGTCCGGGAAGTCCCGGACCGCCTCGCTCAGGACGGCGACGGCGTCGTCCACGCGGGGCGACGGGCCGCGCAGGTCCATCGCGCTCAGCGCGTTGGCCAGGTCGTTCGACAGCGGGTTGATCGCCCACGAGGTCTGATAGAACTTCAGCGCGGTCTCGGGCTGGCCGAGGTGGGCGTTGTACACCGTCGCGAGGTTGTAGTAGATCTCGTCGTAGCCGGCGTTGGCGTCGAGCGCCTCGCGGTAGGCGGCGGCGGCGTCCTGCGGCCGCGCCATGCGCGCGTACGCGTTGCCCAGCTCGTACAGCGCGTTGACCTCGCGCGGGCCCCAGGCGCGCGAGCGCTCCAGCGCGCGCGCGGCGGCCGGGATGTCCCCCATCCGCGCGAGCTTGAAGCCGGCGAAGTACCAGACCTCGCGCTCCCAGAAGCGGACCTGCGTCCAGCACACGGCCAGCGCGAAGGCCGCGACGGCCGCGGCGGCGCCGCGGCGGAGGGCCGGCGGCGCGGTCCATTCGACGCGGCCGCCCTCGTCGCGGGACGCGCGGCCGAGCACCGAGCCCGCCAGCCACCAGAACAGGAACGCCGGCACCGCGAAGTGCAGGGAGACGTTCAGCAGGTTGTCGACGAGCACGCCCGCGCAGCCCGCGGCGGCGCCGAGCCACAGCGGGTCCTCGCCGAGGCGGGTCTTGAGGCCGCGGCGCACGGTCTCGAAGAACGCCGCGAAGAAGGCCAGGTAGGCGCCGAGCCCGACGAGCCCCGTCTGCGCGAACACCTCGAGGACCTCGTTGTGCGAGTTGTTGGCGTGCGTGCGCATGTGGTGCCAGAAGGTGGACGCGTGCAGCAGGGTGCCCTGATAAAAAGGATAGAACAGCTCGAACGCGCCGGAGCCCTTGCCCAGCAGCGGCGACTCCGAGCCCATCAGCCACGCGCACGTCCAGATCAGCACGCGCTGGTGGAACGGGCTGTAGTAGTCGTCGCGCTTCATCAGCGACGAGATCTCGGTCAGGCGGCCGACCACGTTCGGCGCGTAGCCGGTCGCGATCGAGCTGGACGGCCACAGGAACACGAGGGCGGCGGCGCCGCCGAGCAGCAGGCCGAGCGGGCGCGGCGACGCGCGGCCCCGCGCGCGCAGGCGCGGCGACAGCGCGAGCGCGGCGCAGGCGACGCCCCCGCCGACCCAGGACGAGCGCGTCAGCGTCGCCAGCATCGCCGCCTCGAGCGTCAGGAAGACGGCCGCGTAAGCCAGGCGGCGGCCGGAGTCCTTCTCCGTCAGGAACAGGCCGAGGGCGCACGGCATCAGCGCGACGTTGTAGCTCGAGAGGAAGTTCGGGTTGCCGAAGGTCGAGACCGCGCGTCCGCCGTACGGGTTCAGCGTGTACGGCCACACCCAATCCCAGTTGAAGTACTGCAGGATGCCGTACGCCGAGGCGAGGAAGCCCGCGCACAGCGCCAGGTGCAGGTAGTCGGCCGCGCGCCCGCGGCGCGTCAGGCGGAACGCGGCGGCCGCGCCGGCGGCCCACAGGAACGCGCCGTAGGGGTCCCACAGGAACGACCAGAAGTCCTCGGGGCGGCCGATCGCGCGCGAGCGCGCCGCGGCGAAGCCGGACCACGCCAGGCCCCAGACGACGGCGAACGCGACCCAGGCCCCGAGCGGCACGTCGGCGGTCCCGTCGTCCTCGAACGAGACCGCCGCCGACAGCGCGAAGGTCGACAGGCACACGGCGACGAGGAACAGGGTCGCGCGCGAGCCCTCGGCGGCGAGCGCCGGGCGGAAGAACGCCGGGTGGACCAGGTACGAGCGCAGCCAGCTCGCCCCCCACGCCGCCGCGAACAGCGCCAGCGGCGCCGCCGCCGCCAGCCGCGGGAGCCTCCAGCCGCCCTCGCGCCCCGACGCGGTCCACGCCCACGCCGCCAGCGCCAGCGCCGCGCCCGCGTGCACGATCGCGATCTGCGTCACGTACGGGTTGCGGGTGAGGTTGGTGAAGAAGACCAGCGGCGCGACGAAGAGGCAGAGGACGAGCAGCCAGCGCCGGAGGACGTTCATCGCGTCGTTCAAAGTGAGCAATGATACGACATTCTAAATGGGAACGCCCGACCCTTGAGGGTCGGGCGTCGCGTCGGCCGGAAGAAGAGCGAGCCGGGGATGGGATTCGAACCCACAACCTATCGCTTACGAAGCGATTGCTCTGCCGTTGAGCTACCCCGGCGACGGGGACGATTCTAGCTCATTTTCGCGCGCGCGTCCAACCGCGCGTCAGAGGCCGAGGTAGGCCGAGCGGACGGCGGGGTCCTCGAGCAGCTCCGCGCTGGAGCGCGACGCGACGATCTCCCCCGTCTCCAGCACGTAGGCGCGGGACGCCGCGCGCAGCGCGCGGCGGGCGTTCTGCTCGACGAGCAGGACGGTCACGCCTTCCTTGTTGATCAGCTCGACGATCTCGAAGATCTTGTCCACGACGACGGGCGCCAGCCCCATCGACGGCTCGTCGAGCATCAGCAGCTTCGGAGCCGCCATCAGCGCGCGGCCCATCGCGAGCATCTGCTGCTCGCCGCCCGACAGCGTGCCGCCCAGCTGCGTGCGGCGCTTGCCGAGCACCGGGAACAGGTGGAACACGTGCTCGAACTCGCGGCCGAGCTCGGCGTTCGACGGGCGCGAGTACGCGCCCATCTCCAGGTTCTCCATCACGGTCAGGCGCGGGAAGATGCGTCGGCCCTCGGGCACCAGCGACAGTCCCAGGCGCATGATCTGGTCCGGCGGCAGCCCTCCCAGGTCGCGTCCCTGGAAAGTCACGCGGCCCTGCTCGGGGCGCAGGAGGCCGGCGATCGTCTTCATCAGCGTGGTCTTGCCCGCGCCGTTGTTGCCGATCAGCGCGACGACCTCGCCGGCGCGCACCTCCAGGCTCACGCCCTTGAGCGCGCGGATCTTGCGGCCGTACACGGCGTGGACGCCCTCGAGCGACAGCATCGCGGGCTCGGGCCGGGTCACGCGCCCTCCTTGCCGAGGTAGGCCTCGATCACGCGCGGGTCGGCGACGACCGCGCGCGGCGCGCCCTCGGCGATCTTCACGCCGTAGTCGAACACGAACACGCGGTCGCTGACGTCCATCACGACGCGCATCTGGTGCTCGATCAGGAGCACGGTGACGCCGCGCTCGCGCACCTTGCGCACCAGCGCGACCAGGTCCTGGCTCTCGGTCGGGTTCATCCCGGCGGTCGGCTCGTCGAGGATCAGCAGCTTGGGCTCGCTGGCCAGCGCGCGCGCGACCTCGAGCCGGCGCTGGGCGCCGTAGGGCAGGTTCTTGGCGAGCTCGTTGCCCGCCGCGCGCAGGCCGACGAAGTCGAGCAGCTCCTTGGCCCGGGCCTCGCACGCGGCCTCCTCCTCGCGGAAGGCGCGCGTGCGCAGCAGCGGGCCGACCAGGAACTGCGCGGTGCGGGCGTGCCGTCCGACCATCGCGTTCTCGACGGCGGTCATGTCGGAGAACAGACGGATGTTCTGGAAGGTGCGCGCGACCCCGCGCGCGACGATCTCGTGCGCGGGCAGGCCTCGGATCGGCTTGCCGTCGAAGACGATCTCGCCGCGCGTCCCCGGGTAGACGCCGGTCAGCACGTTGAAGAAGGTGGTCTTGCCCGCGCCGTTGGGGCCGATGACGCTGACGATCTCCCCCTCGTGCACGGTCAGGTTGACCTGATCGACGGCCTTCAGGCCGCCGAAGTGCTGGGCGAGGTCGCGGACCTCCAAGAGGGCGCGCGCGCGGCTCATGACGAGAGCTCCGCCTCGCGCCGCGCCGACGGCAGGAGGCCCTGCGGCCGGAACATGGTGGCGACGACGAGGATCAGGCCGAAGAACAGGTAGCGGTAGTCGATCAGCTCGGCCGACAGCGTCGCCTGCATCAGCGGCGGCACGCCCGCCAGGATCAGCGCGCCGAGCAGGACGCCGCCGATCGACCCCATCCCGCCGAGCACGACGATCGAGACGACCAGGATGGACTCCCAGAACACGAACGATTCGGGCGTGACGAACTGCTCCCAGAGAGCGAACAGCGCGCCGGCCAGGCCGGCGAACGCGCCCGAGACCAGGAACGCGAGCAGCTTGTACTCCTGCACCGGGATGCCGGACAGGCGGGCGGCGACCTCGTCCTCGCGGATCGCGACCCAGGCGCGGCCGACGCGGGAGTCCTCCAGGCGGCGCGTCGCGGCCGCGCCGAGGGCCACGGCGGCGGCGATCATCAGGTAGTACTGGACGTTGGGGTCCTTCGAGACGAACCAGAGCGGGCGCCAGTTGCGGACCTGCATGCCCTTCGGCCCGTTGGTGAGGCGGTCCAGGTTGTTGAGGGTCAGGCGCGCGATCTCGCCGAAGCCCATCGTCACGACGGCGAGGTAGTCGCCGCGCAGGCGCAGGATGGTCACGCCGAGGAGCAGCCGGACCGCGACCGCCGCGACGACGGCCAGGGCGACGGCCGCGGGAGCGGGCCAATGCGCGCGCATCGCGATCGCGGTCGCGTAGGCGCCGATCGCGTAGAACGCGATGTAGCCGAGGTCGAACAGGCCCACGTAGCCGAGCGTGAAGTTGAGCCCGAGCCCCAGCAGCATGAACAGGCCGACCACTCCGCCGACGCGCACCAGGTACGGGAACTCGACCAGGCCGGCCACGACCGGCAGCAGCGCCGCCGCCGCGAGCCACGGGAGCCACGACGCGCGCGGGGACTTGGCCGTCATACCTTCTCCGCGACGCGCTCGCCGAGCAGGCCCGACGGGCGCGCGAGCAGGACCGCGATCAGGACGGTGAACGCGACCACGTCGCGCCACTGCGCGCCGTTGGGGATGTAGCCGGAGGCGAGCACTTCCAGGAAGCCCAGGATGAAGCCGCCGAGCACCGCGCCGCGGACGTTGCCGATGCCGCCCAGCACCGCGGCGGTGAAGGCCTTCGCGCCGGGTAGGAAGCCCAGGTTGTACTTGATGGAGCCGTAGTTGAGGCCGTACAGCACGCCGGCCGCGCCGCCGAGCGCGCCGCCGACGAAGAAGGTCACCGCGACGATCACGTCGGCGTCGATGCCCATCAGGCCGGCGGTCTGCAGGTCGTCGGCGCACGCGCGCATGGCCTTGCCCATCCTCGTCTTCTCGACGAAGAAGTGGAGCAGCGCCATCAGCGCGAGCGCCGCCGCGAGGATCGTCAGCTGCAGCGAGCTCATCGTCGCGCCGCCGCCCAGGTCCAGCTGGCGCAGCGGCACCGGCGACGGGAACGAGAGCGACTGCGTGCTCACCCACAGGAACACGGCGTTCTGCAGGACGATGGACACGCCGATCGCCGAGATCAGCGGCGCCAGGCGCGAGACGGCGCGCAGCGGACGGTACGCCAGGCGCTCGACGAGCACGTTGACCAGCCCCGCGCCGAACATGCTCGCCGCGAACATCCCCGCCAGGCCGAGGACCCCGGAGCCGAACGCGGCCGGCGCCAGCAGGGTGAGGCCGAGCGCCGCGAAGGAGCCCAGCATCAGCACCTCGGAGTGCGCGAAGTTGATCATCGCGAGGATGCCGTACACCAGCGTGTAGCCGAGCGCGATCAGCGAGTAGATCGCGCCGAGGGTGAGGCCGTTGACGATCTGTTGGGCGAGCACGGGGTCAGCGCATCGAGGGGAAGGAGCGGTCGGCGGCGTGGGCGCGCGTCATCGTGACGATCCGGTTCGTGGTGTCCCCCTTGTCGTCGAACACGGTCAGCCCGAGGATGCCCTCGTGGCGCACGCCGGGCAGCGCCGCGAGCACCTTCTCGCGGTCCGGGTCGGGGCCGGAGCGGGCGATCGCCTCCAAGACGATCTGCGCGGCCTCGTAGCCGAAATGGTCGAACGGCTTGATGTCCTCGGACGCGCCGGTCCAGCGGGCCTTGTAGCGCGCGCGGAAGTCGCGGGCGCCGGCCAGCTCCTCGACCGGCACGCCGATCGTCGTCAGGTAGGCGCCGTCGGCGGCGTCGCCGGCGATCTCGTAGAGCACCGGGGACTGCGCGCCGTCGTCGGAGATGAACACGAACGGGTCCTTGAGGCCGAGCTCGCGCATCTGCACGAGCAGCAGGCCGGCCTCGGTGTAGAGCCCGCCGAAGTAGACGCCCTCCGGGCGCTTCGGGTCTCCTTTTATGCGCGTGAGCAGCGCCTTGAAGTCGCGGTCGCCGATGGAGACTCCGTCCATGGTGGTGACCTTCCCGCCCAGCGACTCGAAGGTCTTCTGGAACTGCTCGGCGATGCCCTGGCCGTACGGGGTCTTGTCGTGGAGCAGGGCCATGCGCCGCTTGCGGAGCTTCTTGAACGCGTACTCGGCCGCGGCGGCGCCCTGCACGTCGTCGGTGGCGACGACGCGGAACACCACGCGCGGACCGATCCAGTCCGGCGACAGCTGCTGGAGCGTGACCTCGGGCGTCGTCGCGCCGGGGGAGACCATCGCGATCGGCGCGCGCGCGTAGACCTTCGCGGCCGGGATCGCGCAGCCGGAGGTGTAGTGGCCGACGACGGCCACGATGCGCGGGTTCGACAGGATCAGGTTGGCCACGTTCACCGCTTCCTTCGGGTCGGCGCGGTCGTCGAACGGCGCGACGGCGAGCTTGTAAGGGAAGCGGCCGGAGGCGTTGGCCTCCTCGACCGCCATCACGACCGCGCGCTTGATGCCCAGGCCCTCGGCGCCGGTGTCGCCGGTCAGCGGCGCGGCGACCGCGATCTTCACGACCTTCTCGCGCGGGCCGCAGGCGGCGGCCAGCGCGGCCGCGCAGGCCAGGAGCGCGCGCGCGGCCCGCGGACGCCTTATGGTCGTCATGGGTCGGGATTATGCCTGTTTGGCGCGGCGCGCGCAAATCCTTTCCGAACGCAGGCCGCGTCATGATTTTCGTCATTATCAGGTATAATAGCGGCCTTCCAGACGGCACCCGATCGAAGGAGCGTCCCCGCGATGAGACACCTGTTCGAGACCAAGCCGCTCAGCCTCCTCCTCGAGGAGATGAAGGGCGAGAACCGCCTGCACCGCGTCCTCGGCCCCCTCCACCTGACGAGCCTGGGCGTCGGCGCCATCATCGGCACCGGGATCTTCGTGCTCACCGGCGTCGCGGCGCACGACAAGGCGGGCCCCGCGCTGATCCTGTCCTTCGTCCTCGCCGGCGTCGCCTGCATCTTCTCGGCGCTGTGCTACTCGGAGTTCGCCTCGATGGTCCCGATCGCCGGCTCGGCCTACACCTACGCCTACGCGACCCTCGGCGAGCTGTTCGCCT
The DNA here is from genome assembly GCA_016194625.1 of Elusimicrobiota bacterium. Next base: position 8,255 of record JACQBB010000193.1, read on the forward strand.
GGATCATCGGCTGGGACCTGATCCTCGAGTACACGGTCGCCTCCAGCGCCGTCGCCCACGGCTGGTCGGCCTATTTCCAGGACTTCCTCAGCGTCTTCGGCGTCCATCTGCCGAAGGTCCTGACGAGCGCGCCTTACGATTTCCTCGGCGGTCATCTCGTCTACATGGGGACCTGGTTCGACCTCCCCGCGATCGTCATCACCGCGATCGTCACGACCATCCTGGTGATCGGCATCCAGGAGAGCGCCACCTTCAACACGACGATGGTCATCACGAAGGTCGCGATCGTCCTGTTCGTGATCGTCGTCGGCGCCTTCTACGTCAAGCCCGCGAACTGGCATCCGTTCGCCCCCTTCGGCTGGACGGGCGTCAGCGTCTTCGGCAAGACCCTGCTCGGACAGACCGGGGCCCACGGCGAGCCGCTGGGCATCTTCGCCGGAGCGGCGACGATCTTCTTCGCCTACATCGGCTTCGACTCGATCTCGACGCACGCCGAGGAGGCGATCAACCCGCAGAAGGACCTGCCGATCGGGATCATCACCTCGCTGATCGTCTGCACCGTCCTCTACATCCTGATGACCGCCGTCCTGACCGGCATGGTGCCCTACGACAAGATCGACATCAACTCGCCGGTGTCCGACGCGTTCCGCCAGGTCGGCCTGCCCTGGGCGCAGTTCCTGATCGCGCTCGGCGCGATCGCGGGCATCACCTCGGTCCTGCTCGTCATGATGCTGAGCCAGCCGCGCGTGTTCCTGGCGATGGCGCGCGACGGCCTCGTCCCGGAGAGCTTCTTCGGGGCCATCCACGAGAAGTTCCGCACGCCGTACAAGTCCACCATGCTGACCGGCTTGATCGTGGCGACGATGGCCGCGCTGGTGCCCCTGCGCATCCTCGCCGAGCTCGTCAACATCGGGACGCTGCTGGCGTTCGTCATCGTCTGCGGCGCGGTCCTCATCATGCGCAAGACCAACCCGGACGCCGAGCGGCCGTTCCGCTGCCCGATGGTGCCCCTGGTCCCGCTGCTGGGCATCGGCTTCTGCCTGCTGCTGATGTTCTCCCTGCCGGTCGAGAACTGGTGGCGGCTGATCGTCTGGCTCGGGATCGGCTTCCTGATCTACTTCTCGTACGGCCGCAAGCACAGCGTGCTGGCCAAGCGCCGCAAGAAAGGCGCCTGACCGTGCCCGGAGCCCGCGCCGTACTCCTGGCCGCCCTGGGAGTCCTGTCCGCCGCGTTCGCGCTCCTGTGGGGCGCGCGCCTGCGCGCCGACGCGCGCCTCCCCGCCTCCGGCGACCCCGACCGCGCCGTCCGCTGGCCGACCGCCGCCGAGACCGGGATCGGCTTCCTGACCGACTTCCTCGACACGCTCGGCATCGGCTCCTTCGCGGTGACGACGACGGTCTACCGCCTCTTGGGGACCACGCAGGACGAGCACATCCCGGGCACGCTCAACGTCGGCCACGCGGTCCCGACCTTCGTCGAGGCCTTCATCTTCATCGCGGTCGTCGCCATCGAGGGCCGGACGCTGGTGCTGATGATCCTGGCGGCGGTCGCCGGAGCCTGGATCGGCGCGGGGACCGTGACCTCCTGGCCGCGCCGCAAGATCCAGCTCGGGATGGGCGGCGCCCTGCTCGTCGCGGCGGCCTTCTTCCTGATGAAGAACCTGGGCCTGTTCCCGCCCGGCGGGGACGCGCTCTCCCTCTCGGGCGGGAAGCTCGCCCTCGGTCTGGCGGGGAACTTCGTGTTCGGCGCGCTGATGCCGCTGGGCATCGGCGCCTACGCCCCGTGCATGATCCTGGTCAGCCTGCTGGGCATGAACCCGCAGGCCGCGTTCCCCATCATGATGGGCTCCTGCGCCTTCCTGATGCCCGTCGCGTCGGTCCGCTTCGTCCGCCAGGAGCGCTACAGCGTCGGCCCCGCCCTCGGCCTCACCCTCGGAGGGGCGCCGGCCGTCCTGGTGGCCGCCTACATCGTGAAATCCCTCCCCCTGACGACGCTGCGCTGGCTGGTCATCGCGGTCGTCGTCTACCCGCTACCGCAAGCCCGAGGACTGGGCCCAGAACGCGAAGCCGGAGGCCGCTTCTCTTAATAGACGCGACGAATCCGCGGTCCCCGACGCGGTCCGCGACGCCATCCGCGGCTCCCAGGACGCCCTGCTGCGGATGCAGAACCCCGAGGACGGCTACTGGTGCGGCCCCATCTTCGGCGACACCACGATCGACTCCGACACGATCATGCTCCTCAACTTCCTCGGCCGGGGGAGCTCGATCAAGGTCCGCCGCATCGCCAACCACCTCCTCAACAAGCAGAACCCCGACGGCGGCTGGCCGATCTACGACAACGGCCCGTCGGAGATCTCCGCCACGGTGAAGGCGTACTGGGCGCTGAAGTTCGCCGGCCACTCGCCCAACGAGCCCTCCCTGGAGTCCGCGCGCAAGGCCATCAAGCGCCTGGGCGGCATCCACAAGGTCAACACGTACACCAAGTTCTACCTCGCGCTGTTCGGCCAGTACGACTGGCGCGGCGTGCCGTCGATCCCGCCGGAGATCATGCTGTTCCCGGACTGGTTCTACTTCAACCTGTACGAGATGTCGGCCTGGACGCGCCCGATCGTCGTGCCGCTGGCCATCATCTGGGCGTTCCAGCCCGCGGTGCCCTGCCCCGCTCACGCGACGATCGACGAGCTGTTCCCCGACACGCGCCGCCACGTGCCGCTGTCGGAGGCCGTCGGGAACCCGCCGCTGCTCTCCTGGAAGACCTTCTTCCTGATGTGGGACTCGTTCCTCAAGGGCATGGAAGGCCGCGGCGGCCACTGGATCCGCGTGTGGTCCCTGCGCCTGGCCGAGGACTGGCTGCTCGCGCGCATGCAGGACTCCGACGGCCCCGGCGCGATCTTCCCCCCGATCGTCAACGCGATCATGGCGATGAAGTGCCTCGGCTACCCGGACACCGACCCGCGCCTGGTCTCCCTGCTCCAGGAGCTCGACCGCCTGGAGATCCCCGGCGAGGACTCGACGCGCTATCAGCCGTCGCGCTCCCCCGTCTGGGACACGGCGATCACGATGATCGCGCTCGCCGAGTCCGGCCTCGACCGCGCGCACCCCGCGCTGACGCAGGCCTGCCAGTGGGTGGTCTCGAAGGAGATCAAGGTCCGCGGCGACTGGGCGGTCACGAACCCGTCCGGCCCGACCGGCGGCTGGCACTTCCAGTTCAACAACGTGTTCTACCCCGACGTGGACGACACCGCGATGGTCCTGCTCGCGCTGCGGCACGTGCACCTGGAGGAGCCCAACGCGCAGATCCGCGAGAAGGCCTTCCTGCGCGGCCTGAACTGGATACTGTCGATGCAGTCGTCCACGGGCGGCTGGGCGGCCTTCGACAAGGAGAACACGAAGGTCGTGCTCACCAAGATCCCGTTCGCCGACCACAACGCGATGATCGACCCGCCGACGGCGGACATCACCGCGCGCGTGCTGGAGCTGCTCGGCTACGTGGGCTACGACGCGACCTACGCGCCGGTCGCCCGCGCCATCCGCTTCGTCAAGGACGAGCAGGAGGCCGACGGCTCCTGGTACGGCCGCTGGGGCGTCAACTACGTCTACGGCACCTGGCAGGCGCTGCGCGGCCTGGCCGCGATCGGCGAGGACATGGGTCAGCCGTGCGCGAAGAAGGGCGTGGCCTGGCTCAAGTCCGTCCAGCACGCCGA
>JACQBB010000215.1 GCA_016194625.1 Elusimicrobiota bacterium
GCCGTGGGCGGCGGGCACGCTCGCGTGCTGTCTGCACCCCGACGGCGTCCGCGCCTTCGCCTATCCGGTCTGGTTCTTCTTCGCCGCGCCGCCGGCGCGGAGCTTCGTGCTCGAGTGGCGGCCGGCGAGCCTGGCCTGGCGCGACCTGCCCTACGCGCTGGCTCTGGCGGCCGCCGTGGCGGCGCGCCCCGATCGGCTGAAGGGCCGCTTCCCGTGGGCGGCGATGGCCGCCGTCTTCCTGATACTGGGCCTGCGCACGGCGAAGATGCTCCCGTTCTTCGCGCTGAGCGCGTGCGCCGCCGCGGGGGCGTCCGACGGACTGCGCCGCTGGAAGTCCTGGGCGCTTCCGGCGGCGGCCGCGCTCCTGCTGGCCGTCGGTGGGATCGAGGCCGCCGAGGCGCGCTCGCTGGCGCCCTTCGGCCCCGTCTCCGACTGGACGCGGCAGTGCCCGCGCGTCGCGCTGGAGCACTGGGCCGCGCGCGACGCGGGCAAGCGCCTGTTCCACCATTACGACTGGGGCGGCTACCTGCTCTGGGCGATGCCGCCCGGGAGCAAGGTGTTCATCGACGGGCGCCTGGAGCCGTACTGGACCTTGGTCCCCGAGTACGAGACGATGATGGGGGCGGGGCCCGGCTGGCGCGAGCTGTTCGCCAAGCACGGCATCGAGACCGCCCTGCTCCCGCCGCGCGCGCGCCTGGCCGCGGCGCTGCGCGCGGAGCCGGGCTGGCGCGCGGTCGGCGACGACGGCCGCGCCGTGCTGTTCGAGCGCGCCTCCGGGCCCACGGCGAAGTAGTCCTTTTGACGGGCGCGCGCTGGGACCTTCCGCCGTGTCGGCGCGGGGAGGGGGCGCGCTAGAATGACCCCATGAGAACGCTCCTCGCGCTCGTCTGCCTGGTCCCCGCCGCCGCCGCGCAGACCGTCGCGCTGCGTCCCGTCGGGCTGCCGCCCGTCCCGGTCTCGCCCGCGCCCGCCGCCGCGTTCCTGCCCGCGGCCTCCGCTCCGGCGCTCGCCGCCGCGCCCGCGCTCGCGGCGCCCGCGCTCTCCGCGGCTCCGGCCGCCGCCGCGCCCGTCGCGGCCGCCGTTCCGGCGGCGGCCGACGGGCCCGGCCGGGAGAAGGCCCCCGGCGCCGCGCGCTCCGCGACGGCGCTCTCCGCGTTCTCCCGCTTGATCGCGGAGCTGACGAGCGGCGACCCGGCGCGCGCCGCGGCGGCCGCGACGGCGCTGCGCGAGCTGAAGGACGCGCATCTGAACCCGGACCCGTCGCCCGAGAAGACCCCGGTGCTCGACCTGAAGCCGATGCAGATCCCGGCCGGGATGTACGAGGTCCAGGACAAGGCCGAGTCCCTGCGCGGCATGAAGAAGAAGGAGGCCGAGGCGTGGCGCAAGGATCGCTCCGTCCCGTACGTCGAGGACTACAAGGGGCGCCGGCGGCCGGTGGACCATCATCACGAGGCTCGCGCCGTCTGGGAGGCGGGCTTCGACTCGGTGTACGCGCACCGCTACCTCGACGACGCGCTGCACGCGGAGCTGAAGGGCCTGGACCGGGACGCGTTCTACGCGGCGACGCGCGCGATGGGCCTGTTCTACGACCGCGACCAGTTCGGCGCCGGGCCGCACGACCCGAACCACCTTCCCGAGGACGTGCGCAGCCTGGCCGACGACCCGTATCGCAGCGTCGCCTGGCAGGTGCGCAAGCGCGGCGGCTTCGACAAGACCGCGGTCCCGTTCGCCGAGTTCGCGTGGGCTGGCTTCTTCCGCGAGCGCTTGAAGACCTATCCGACGAAGGCCGACTTCGAGAAGGCGGTCGCGGAGGCGATGCGCCTGGTCCACGACCCGGCCGCGAAGGCCCTCCCCGGCTACAAGCCGCGCTGATCGCGCGGCGGGCGTCCGCTATGCCATAATCCCGGCATGAGCGACGAGATCCCGGCCGCGCCGCACGAAGACCCCCGCTCGCACGAGATCCTCATCGTCGACGACGACGAGGCGATGCTCAACCTCCTCCAGATCCTCGTGCGCCGCGACGGCTTCCGCACCGACCTGGCGACCAACGGCGGGGACGCGCTCGAGAAGCTCAAGCGCCCGCACTCGGCCGTGATCCTGGACCTGATGCTGCCCGGCGGCACCAGCGGCTTCGACGTGATCAAGCGCCTGCGCTCGTTCGAGGGGACCGTCCCGCCGGTGATCGTCGTCACCGCGTACGCGCAGTCGAAGGAGGTCCAGGAGGTCTCGAAGGACCCGAACGTGGCCCTCTTCATGTCGAAGCCGATCAACCAGGAGAAGCTCCTGGCGGCGCTCCACCGCCTGCTCAAGACGCGCGCGCCGAAGCAGAAGCCCCTGCCGAAGCCGAAGCCGCGTCCGGACGACGGCGACGCTTAGCGCGCGCCCTGCGCGTCGGCCCACGCCGCCAGACGCGCCCCGTCGGCGATCGCCGCGCGCCGCTCCGACAGCCGCCGGTCCGGGTCCACGACCAGCACGCGCGGACGCCGCGCCAGGTCCGCGCGGGAGATCACCGGGTCGTAGCCGGGGAGCGCGTGCCAGTTCAGCATCGGCGACGAGTCGTCGAGGATGTAGTGCGGCAGCTCCGGCAGGTAGTGGTAGCGCAGGGACGGGTAGTAGAACGGGTTGACGTGGACGACGATGTCGCCCGGCCGCGCGGACGCCCGCAGGCGCGCGGCGAGGAAGGCGAGGCGCGAGTCCAGCGCGAGGCACGAGTAGGCGTAGCCCGCGGCGCCGCACGCCACCACCGCCGCGAGCGCCGCGCTGGCCGTCAGGCGGCGCAGGCGGGGCAGGCGGCCGACCAGCAGGGCCGCGAGAAGATAGGCGGGGACCGCCAGGAACACGAAGTAGCGCGCCTGAGTCATCGGGCGCCCCAGCGCCAGCTCGCCGAGCTTCGCGGCGGCGAGCGGCAGCGCCAGCTGCGAGGCGACCAGTCCGAGCTCGTCCTTCTCGCGCGTCTCCAGCCTCTTCTGCAGCAGCGGCGCGCAGGCGAAGAAGAGCAGGATCGCCGCGCCGACCGCTTTCACCCACGTCCCGATCACGAACGACAGCACCGACAGGTTCATGAAGAGCCCGCCGAACAGCGCGGCCAGCGCGTCCAGGCCGAAGGGCTCGCGCAGCGTCGGCTTGCCGCCGTAGATGGCCAGCTGGACGGCCGCCGACGGGACCCACGGCGCGAGGCCGACGATCCAGAACGCCGTCGTCCACAGCCACGGCGCCAGCGCCGCGGGACGGCGGCGGTGGCGGTACAGCGCCCACGCGAGCTGGGCGCCCAGCGGGAGCGCGAAGTAGTAGTGCGTGTACAGGCCGAGCAGTCCGGCCGCCGCGTAGGCGAGGCCGGGGCCCCGTTTCCAGCGGTCGCGCAGGCGCAGGAAGAGGTCGAACGCGACGGCGGACAGCAGGAGGAACAGCGCGTAGGGGCGGCCGCTCTGCGACACGTCGATCCAATACGAGGAGAACGCCGCCAGGGCGAAGGCGAGCGGCGCCTGGCGTGGGATCAGGCGCCGGGCGCTCGCGGCGAAGGCCGCCAGCGCGCCCAGGCCGCACAGGACCGAGAACGAGCGCAGGCCGAGCACCGGGTCGGCGAACGGCAGGAGCCAGAAGTGCATCAGCGCGTAGTGGAGCGGGGGGAGCAGCTCGTTGGTCCGCACCAGCCGCGGGAGGTCCGCGAGCGGCGCGCGCGCGAGGACCAGCGACATCGCCTCGTCCAGCCACAGCGACTTGGCCGTCAGCAGCGCCAGGCGCAGGACGACCGCGGCCGTCCACAGCGCGGCCGTCTCGGGGTGGGCGCGGACCCAGGCGCGGGCGCGCTGGACGGCGGTCATGAGGAGAGTATGCCCGCGACGGGCGCGGGGCGTCAAGGAAGGGAAGTGTTATAATCGCCGCTCATCGCCGACAGGAGATCACATGAAGACCATCCTTTGCGCCGCCCTCGTCGTCCTCGCCGCCGCGTCCGCCCGCGCGGAAGACCTCTCCGGCCGCCTCGGCGTCGGCGGTTCCGTCGGCTCGTCGAGCCCGATCGGGTCCAAGACGCTCACCGACACCCGCGAC
>JACQBB010000216.1 GCA_016194625.1 Elusimicrobiota bacterium
CACCCGATCGTGGTCATCAACAAGATGGACCGCCCCCACATCCGCCCGCAGGAGGCGCTGAACAAGGTGTTCGACCTGTTCATCGACCTGGGCGCGACCGAGCCGCAGATGGACTTCGCGACGGTGTACGCCGCCGGCAAGGCCGGCTGGGCGAGCTACGACGTGTCGAAGGTCGGCACCGACATGACGCCTCTGTTCGACACCATCCTGAAGTCGGTCCCCGGCCCGAGCGTGGACGCGGGCAAGCCGCTGCAGATGCTGGTGACGATGCTGGACTACAGCAACTACCTGGGCAAGATCGGCATCGGCCGCATCCAGAACGGGACGATCAAGAAGGGCGAGACCTCCGCGCTGATCAAGGCCGAGGACGGCAAGGTCATCCCCGGCAAGATCACGATGCTGCAGATGTACTTCGGCCTGCAGCGCCGCGACGTGAGCGAGGCCCAGACCGGCGACATCGTCGCGCTGGCCGGCCTCGAGACGATCAACGTCGGCGACACCGTGTCGTCCGTCGAGAACCCCGTCGCGCTGCCGCCGCTCGAGATCGACGAGCCGACGCTGTCGATGGAGTTCATGGTCAACAACTCCCCGCTGTCGGGCCGCGAGGGCAAGCTGGTGACCTCCCGCCACATCCGCGAGCGCCTGCTCAAGGAGCAGCAGATCAACGTCGGCCTCAAGATCGAGCAGCTCCCCGGCGAGGGCCACTTCAAGGTGTCCGGCCGCGGCGAGCTGCACCTGTCGGTGCTCATCGAGACGATGCGCCGCGAGGGCTTCGAGCTCGCCGTCGGCCGCCCGCGCGTGCTGTTCCAGACCGACCCGACGACGGGCCAGCGCCTGGAGCCGCTCGAGGAAGTCGTGATCGACGTCGACGATGCCTATACCGGTCCCGTCGTCGAGCAGATCTCGCTGCGCAAGGGCGAGCTGCAGGACATGCGCCCGTCGGGTGCCGGCAAGACCCGCCTGGTGTTCTACGCCCCGTCGCGCGGCCTGATCGGCTATCACGGCGAGTTCCGCTACGGGCCGAAGGGCTCCGACCCGGCGGAGCGCGCCAACGGCGTGCTCATCTGCAAGGAGGCCGGCACCACCACCGGCTTCGCGCTGAGCAACCTGCAGGAGCGCTCCGACTTCTTCGTCGGGCCCGGCGTCGAGGTCTACGAGGGGATGATCGTCGGCACGAACTCCCGCAAGGCCGACATGGTCATCAACCCGTGCAAGGCCAAGGCGCTGACCAACATGCGCTCGAAGGCGTCCGACGAGGCCATCCAGCTCGAGCCGCCGAAGATCCTCAGCCTCGAGCAGGCGCTCGAGTTCATCGACACCGACGAGCTCGTCGAGGTCACGCCGGCGAACATCCGCCTGCGCAAGAAGGTCCTCAACGCCTCGATGCGCGCGCGCTCCGAGAAGGACAGCAGCTGGAAGAACGCCGACAAGAACGCCGCTTGACGCCGGGGGCGGCTCAGTAGATCCAGCCCGGCGCGCCCTGCGGGCGCTCGCGCGGGACGGGGCGCGGGCGCGGGGCGTCGTCCGGGACGGGCTGACGCTGCTGGAGGTCGGGCATCTCCTCGTGCTCCGGCGCGGTCTCGATGAACGGGCGGCGCTGGCGGCCGCGGACCGACGGCGGGACGCCGCCGAAGCGGTACGACAGCGTCACGCGCTGGCCGTTGCCGAGCAGGTCGCCGAGGTCGTAGGCGTAGTCGAGCAGCAGGCGGCCCTTCCAGCGGTAGCCGAGGCCGATCGTCAGGCCGCCCTGGTCGCCGTAGTGGAACCGGTAGCCGAGGCGCAGGCCGTAGGACTTGATCCAGAAGTACTCGACGCCGGCGTTCACGTGCCAGAGCTTCTCGTCGATCACGTAGTCGCCGTCCACGGCGGCGATCAGGTTGTGGACCGAGGGGACTCCGCCCTGCCAGGCGACGCCGCCGCGCACGGTGGCGGGCAGGGGGTCGGCCTGCTGGAGGTAGCGCAGCTTCCCGCCCAGGTTCAGGCCCGCGACGCCCGCGCTCCAGCCGGCCTCCGGCGAGTGGGCCAGGTAGCCGACGTCGGCGGCGAAGGCGGTCGCGTGATAGCTCTCGACCAGCGTCGAGCGCAGGTACTTCCCGCCGACGCCGAAGAAGTGGTCGACGTTGTAGGTCCCGTCCTTCAGCTCGATCGGGGTCATGCCGACGCGCTCGGCGTAGCCGCCGGTGAGCACCATGTCGCTGCCCGCCGACAGGTTCTGCGTGGACTGCAGGGAGCCGTCGGAGCGCAGCGTGTTGACCTGGATGGTGCCGCTCTGCGAGAACAGCGCGCTGGCGGCCGCGGTCGTGTAGCCGTTGCCGGACACGCCGGTCAGCGGAGTCGGCCCGGCGTAGGCGAGGTGCTGCAGGCTGCTCTCGCCGGCGCCGGCGATGTAGGTGAAGTCGACCTCGTGCGCGTTGAGCCGGGCCAAGCCCGCGGGATTGTACTGGAGGGCGCTCGCGTCGGTGGCGACCGCGGTGAACGCCCCGCCCATGCCGAGCGCGCGGGCGCCCAGCGGCACCTGCAGGACCGGCGCGCCGGTGACGCCGGGGTCCGTCGCCGCGCGCGCGGGGCCGCCCGCGAGGAGGGCGGCGGCCGTCAGCGCGGCGAGGGCGCGGCGGTTCTTCATCGGATCACGACGATCTTCTGCGTGGTGCGCAGTCCGGGGCCGTCCGCCCGGATCACGTAGACGCCGCTGGCGACGCCGGAGCCGGAGACGTTGCGCCCGTCCCACTCCACGGAGCCCTTGCCTCCGGGCGCGTCGCCGTCGAACAGGGTCTGCACGTAGCGCCCCGTCACGGTGTACAGCTTGAGCGTGAGGCGCCCCGGGCCCGAGGTCGCGTACTTGACGATCGCCTTCTGGCCGAGCGCGGGGTTGAACACGTTGTTGTACGCGGTCAGCTCGGTCTGGGAGGCGGTCAGGTTCAGCGCGTTCGACAGGCCCATCGACGACGCGGTCGAGGTCGAGGCGTGGAGGACGTCGTAGCCGAACACCTCCAGGTACACGGTGCCGTAGGCCGGGAAGCGCGCGCCGAAGCTGGAGGTCGTCGAGAGCTCGACGCGGCCGTTCATCGTCCCTCCCGCGTTCGAGGAGCTGAGGAAGAGCAGGTAGTCGCCGTTCACGCTCGGGACGTGCGTGACCGTGTTCGGGATCGCGCGGAAGCCCTGGTCGCGCAGCTGGGCGTAGGCGAAGCGCCAGTCCTGGTTGCGCACGAACGTCGAGGTCGCGACCGTGAAGGAGATCACGTCGCGGTCGTACGCGGCGCTGACGATCGCGCCGGACAGGGCCGAGGCCTGCGGGAACGATATCCTCAGGGCGTACGGCAGTCCCGAGTTGACGCCGCTGTTGGAGCCGTTCAGCGCGTCGCCGCCGACGACCTCCGCGTACAGGAGCGTGCCGGCGGGGTTGTCGTAGCGCAGAGTGACCGTCGGGGCGGTGGTCGTGCAGTCCGTGGCGTCGCACACGCCGTCGATGGTCCCGAAGCCGTTGTACGGCGGCGCGGCGGAGGCGACCTGGTTGCGGCGCGAGTCGAAGAGCTTGATCTGGTAGGCCTTGTACAGCCCGCTGCCGGCCGACGGGAGCGACAGCGTCAGCTCGACCAGCCCCGGCCCCGCGCCGAACGAGTAGAAGTCCTGGTCGGCGCTCGGGTAGATCGTCGCCGACAGCGCGGCGACCGTGCTGACGTCGGTGGCGGTCTCGAAGCCGTCGTTGGGCTCGTACGAGTCTCCCCCGGCCGGAATCAGGCCGTGGGCGCCGAACGCGGAGGTGATGACCGCCTGCACCGCGTTGGCGCCGCCGCAGGCCGAGACGACGCCGGACTTGTCCACCTGGAGCATCGCCTCGTACAGCTCGGAGAAGCTCTCCGGGAAGAAGAACAGCGACTGGAAGACCAGGCCGTCCGCGCAGGAGCGGCCGACGTCGGGGCCGAGGTTCAGGCCCGACTGGGAGATCGCGGCCTTGCGGATGTCCCACAGCGCCTGCGAGACGAACGGGCTGTCGTCGTGGATCTCCCCGCCCCAGGTGGTCAGCGCGCCGCCGAGCTGGTAGCACGGCGGGTTCGTCGCGCAGTCCAGCTCGCGCAGGGAGCCGACGCCGCCCAGCGCGCCGACGACGTAGGTGCCGATGTGCGGGTCGTCGAGGGAGCTGGCGGAGAAGTAGTCGGCGTTCGCCTCCGAGATCGTCCCGCCCTGGCCGTAGTTGGCGATCGGCCAGATCTTCTCGACGACGTAGTGGACGTACTCGTGGTGCGGGACGGTCGCGTCGTCCATGAAGATGTCGGACGGGGAGAGGCTGTTGACGTCGCCGAAGGCGAAGTCGTCCTGGTCGGGGTCGTAGAAGGCGTTGAGCAGGTCGGGGCCGACGTGCGCCATCGCGACCACGGGGCCGGCGATCGGCGCGGCGCTCGACTTGTTCACGTCCGCCATGAAGTAGTCGTGCATCTGGTTGAGGTGGTAGAACAGCGAGAACTCGCCGTGCAGGTTCAGCGCCTGGTCGGCCGAGGTCCAGGTGTGGCTGGAGGTCGGCGCGCCGTCGGTGTTGGCGTTCGTCAGCGTCAGATAGCTGGAGATCGCGACGTCGTAGCCGTTGACCGAGCCGGAGTCGTTGGATCTCAGGACCAGGTGCATCAGCTGTCCGTGGACGGCCGCGGCGTGGAACGGTCCGCGGTTGCCAATGTAGGAGGCGACGGGAT
>JACQBB010000221.1 GCA_016194625.1 Elusimicrobiota bacterium
GAAGGACGGCCTCGAGGTCAACGGCAAGAGCGTGATGGGCCTGATGTTGCTGGCCGCCGAGAGCGGCCCCAAGCTGACCGTCCGCGCCGACGGCCCCGACGAGGCCCAGGCGCTCGACGGGCTCGCCGCCATCTTCGACAGGAAGTTCGACGAAGAATGATCGTCATCAAGGGCATCGCCGCCAGCCCCGGCATCGCGATCGGCAAGGCCTACGTGGTCGAGGACGACGACATCGTCGTCGAGCGCGTGGAGATCTCCCGCGACAAGATCAAGGACGAGGTCGCGCGCTTCAAGGCCGCGCAGAAGGCCACGCACCGCGACCTCGACGCGGCCGAGCAGAAGGTGCTGAAGGTCCTCGGCAAGCAGCACGCCAAGCTGATCGACGCCCACCGGCTCATCCTGAAGGACTCGCTGATCACCGGCGACGTGCCCAAGCGCATCGTCGACGAGAACGTCAACGCCGAGTTCGCGCTCTCCGAGGCGCTGGAGGCGGTCAACCGCCAGTTCGAGAAGATGGACGACGAGTTCTTCCGCGAGCGGCGCCACGACCTGTTCGACGTCGGCAAGCGCCTGCTGCTGCACCTGATGAAGCGGCAGAAGAAGAGCCTGTCCGAGATCGACCACGAGTGCGTGCTGATCTCCCGCAACCTCCTGCCGTCGGACACGCTGGGCCTCAAGGAGACGAAGATCCTGGGCTTCGCGACCGACCTGGGCGGCAAGACCTCGCACACGGCGATCCTCGCGCAGAGCCTGGAGATCCCGGCCGTCGTCGGCCTGTCCGACGTGAGCCGCCGCATCAAGACCGGCGACATGGTCATCCTCGACGGCGAGCAGGGCATGGTCATCATCGCCCCCGCGGCCTGTTCCGCACCGAGTACCTGTTCCTGAACCGCACCGACGCGCCCGGGGAGGAGGAGCAGACGAAGGCGTACGTCTCCGTCGTCAAGGCGATGGACGGCCGCGAGGTCGTCATCCGCACCGCCGACATCGGCGGCGACCGCCTCTCCCAGCTCGGCATCGAGGGCCCGAAGAACGAGACGAACCCGTTCATGGGCCTGCGCGGCGTGCGCCTGTTCCTGCGCCACCTCGACCTGTTCAAGACCCAGCTGCGCGCGGTCCTGCGCTCCTCGACGAAGGGCAAGGTGCGCGTGATGATCCCGATGGTCTCCTCCGTCGGCGAGGTCGTCGCCGCGCGCCGCCTGCTCGACCAGGCGCAGGCCGAGCTCGCCGCCGAGGGCGTCGAGTTCAAGGACGAGATCGAACTGGGCATCATGGTCGAGATCCCCTCGGCCGCCATCCAGATCGACGCGTTCCTGCCGCACGTGGACTTCCTGTCCATCGGCACCAACGACCTCATCCAGTACGTGCTCGCCGTGGACCGCATCAACGAGCACGTCACGCACCTCTACGACCCGTACCATCCCGCCGTCGTCCGCCTGCTCGACCACGTCGTGCGCACCGCGCACGCGAAGGGCAAGTGGGTCGGCGTCTGCGGCGAGATGACCTCGGACCCGCGCGCCGTGCCGCTCCTCGTCGGCCTCGGCGTGGACGCGATGTCGGTGTCGCCGCGCATGTTCCTGCGCGTCAAGCAGGCCATCCGCGGCCTCAAGCACGAGGCGATGAAGAAGATCGTCGCCAAGGCCGTCACCTGCGCGGAGTCCGACGAGATCCGCAGGCTCCTGGAGCAGAACCCTTGACGACGGACCCGTCGCGCATCCGCAACTTCTCCATCATCGCCCACATCGACCACGGCAAGTCGACGCTGGCCGACCGCCTGCTCGAGCTCACCGGGACCATCGCGCGCCGCGACATGCAGGCGCAGATCATGGACTCGATGGAGCTGGAGCGCGAGCGCGGCATCACCATCAAGGCCAAGGCCGTGCGCATGGACTGGACCGCGCCCGACGGCCAGAAATGGCTGCTCAACCTCATCGACACGCCCGGCCACGTGGACTTCACCTACGAGGTCTCCCGCGCGCTGGCCGCGTGCGAGGGCGCCCTGCTCGTCGTCGACGCGACGCAGGGCGTGCAGGCGCAGACGCTGGCCAACGCGATGCTGGCCCAGCAGGTCGGCCTGCGCGTGATCCCGGTCATCAACAAGATCGATCTCCCTTCTTCCGACGTGGACGGCACGCTCGAGCAGATCTTCGACACGCTCAAGATCATCGAGGACCCGGTCCTCATCTCGGCCAAGAGCGGCCAGGGCGTGCCGGAGGTCCTGGACGCGGTCGTGCGCGAGATCCCCGCGCCCAAGGGCGACCCGAAGTCCCCGCTGTCCGCGCTCATCTTCGACTCCAGCTACTCGACCTTCCGCGGCGTCATCCTGCTCATCCGCGTCGTGGACGGCACGATCAAGAAGGGCATGCCCGTGAAGTTCTTCTCGACCGGCACCGAGGCCGTGGTGGAAGAGGTGGGCGTGCTGAAGCCCAAGCAGGTCCCCGCCGACTCCCTCTCCGCCGGCGAAGCCGGCTACATGATCTGCGGCATCAAGGACATCCACTCGGTGCGCGTCGGCGACACGGTCATGGAGAAGGCTCGGCCGCTGTCGGCGCCCCTGCCCGGCTACAAAGAGGCGAAGCCCGTCGTCTTCGCGGGCATCTTCCCGATCGACCAGACCGAGTACACCGCTCTCAAGTACGCGCTCGACAAGCTGAACCTGGAGGACTCGTCCTTCAACTACA
Organism: Elusimicrobiota bacterium; assembly: GCA_016194625.1. Next base: position 2,682 of record JACQBB010000221.1, read on the forward strand.
CGGCCGAGTCCTCGCTGGCGCTCGGCTTCGGCTACCGCCTGGGCTTCCTGGGCCTGCTGCACATGGACATCGTCAAGGAGCGGCTGCAGCGCGAGTTCGGCCTCGACCTCATCGTCACCGCGCCCAACGTGGTCTTCCGCGTGCAGACGGCCGACGGCAAGTGGTCGGTCATCGACAACCCGGCCAAGTTCCCGTACCACGGCGACATCAAGTCCATCGAGGAGCCGTTCGTCCTGCTCACCATCGTGCTCCCGATCGAGCACCAGGAGCCGGTCCTCACGCTCATCAAGGAGCGCCGCGGCGTCTACGTCGGCATCGAGTACCTCTCGCCCACGCGCATGCTCATCAAGTACGAGCTGCCGCTGGCCGAGATGGTCGTCAATTTCTACGACCGCCTGAAGTCGGTCTCCAAGGGCTACGCCACGCTCGACTACACGCCGATCGGCTACCGCGAGTCGGACATGGCCAAGCTCGAGGTGCTCATCCACAAAGAACCCGTGGACGCGCTCAGCCAGATCGTCCACAAGGACAAGGCCTACACGGTCGGCGCCAAGCTGTGCGGCAAGCTCAAGGAGCTCATCGACCGCCAGAACTTCGAGGTGGCCATCCAGGCCAGCCTCAACGGCAAGATCATCGCGCGCGAGACGCTGGGAGCCAAGCGCAAGGACGTCATCGCCAAGTGCTACGGCGGCGACATCACGCGCAAGAAGAAGCTCCTCAACAAGCAGAAGGAAGGCAAGAAGCGCGCCAAGCTCATCGGGCAGGTCGAGCTCCCGCAGGAGGCCTTCCTGGCCGCCCTGAAAATCGACGAGGACAGCGACTAATGGAATACCGGCTCTTCTTCATCGGACTGGCGCTGGGCGCCTTCGCGTGGTTCTCCCGCGGCTGGGAGGCCGAGGGCGGCCCGGACACGCCGCAGAAATCGGCGCTGTGGCACGGCTTCTTCCTGGCGCTGGCCGGCTTCTCGGCGACGATGGTGCTGGCGATGTCGTTCGAGACGCGCGCGCGCTTCATCTCGGTGGCCGCGCACGCCATCCCCGTCGGCGAGCTGTACCCGGCGCTGGCCATCGCCGCCGCGCTGTTCGCGGTCGGCTACTGGCGCGCGTGGACGAAGGGCGACAAGGTGGAGAGCCGCCGCTACTTCCTGCACGAGGACCTGGAGTGGGCCGACACCGTCTTCTCGGCGGCGCTGATGGCCTCCCTGCTGATGATGTTCGTCATCCAGGCCTTCAAGATCCCCTCGGCCTCGATGGAGAAGACGCTCCTCATCGGCGACCACCTGTTCGTCAACAAGTTCCTGTACGGCGCGCGCGTGCCCTTCTCCGGCAAGCGCGTCGTGGCCCTGCGCCCGCCTCAGCGCGGCGACATCGTGGTCTTCCAGTTCCCGTCCGACGACCCCAACGAACTGCACTGCGGCTCCGTCCAGTACGGCAAGGACTTCATCAAGCGCCTGATCGGCCTCCCCGGCGACACCGTCGAAGTGCGCCAGGGCATGGTCTTCCTCAACGGCCAGCCGCAGGACAAGGAGCCCTACGCCGTCCACGAC